>JAOPWW010000159.1 GCA_025965495.1 Frankiales bacterium | reverse complement strand
GACCCGGGGGCCCGAGAGACGCTCCGAGCGGACGACGGGATTCGAACCCGCGACCCCCACCTTGGCAAGGTGGTGCTCTACCAGCTGAGCTACGTCCACAGTGTCCCTGCAGGCGCTCGCGCGCCCTTCGGACAGGTCAGAACTTAGCAGAACCCGCCGGGCGTGATCCAGCAGGAGGGGCCTGCGGCTTAGGTCCCGGGCTCGGCCCAGAGCAGCAGGGCGAGCTCGGCGTCGACGTCGACGTGGTCGGTCTCGCCGCCGGTCGGGACGGACGCGTAGGTCTGGCCCAGGAACTCCGCGAGCTCTGGCAGCGGCACCTCGAACAGCGCCTTGCCCGACGGCGAGGACAGGGACAGGCAGACGACGGCGGACCCGCCGCTGGTGGACGGCCAGACCTGGACGTCGCCCTCGCCGACCGGAGCCGTGACGCCCTCGGTGAGCAGCGAGCGGGCGAAGGTCCACTCGACGCTGTCGCCCTCGCTGCCGACCGGACCGGTGTGGAAGGCCACCGTGACGGCGTACGGGTCGGCGACGTCGTAGCGCAGTCCGGCGCGCACCGGCAGCGGCGCCGCTCCGGGGACGACGAGGCGCAGCTGGACCTGGCTGTGGACGGAGGTGGGTCGGCCGGCCATCGGTGGTCCTCCTGCGTGTCGGGTCCTCGCAGGACCTCCGGGACCTCGTTGGTCCCCGTTCCCACCCGGTCGTAAGCCTGCAGGTACGGACCTCACCCGTCTGGGCGTCTCGCCTGCGCTGAGGGAGCCGGGGCCTCGGGCGGGCGGTACGGTCCGGAGGACCGCTCGGCGGCCGGCCCATCCGTTCGCGGGGCTGGGCCGAACACAGGACGTGGAGACCGTCGTGACGCTGCCCCGCAGCCGTGCAGCACGCCCGGCCCCGGCTGTGTCCGCGCCGGTGGTGGGACCGCACGAGGGCCTGGACGACCGGGCGCTCGTGAGCCTCGTCGTCGAGCAGGACGGACAGGCGCTCGAGGCCCTGTACTCCCGCTACGGCCGGCCCTGCCTGGCCCTCGCCCGGCGGATCCTCACCGACGAGCAGTTCGCCCAGGACGTCGTGCAGGAGGTCTTCCTCACCGTCTGGCGCGACGCCGCCCGCTTCGACGCGAGCCGCGGCGCCTTCTCCTCCTGGCTGCTGTCGATGACGCACCACAAGGCGGTCGACGTCGTCCGGCGCGAGGAGAACGTCCGCAAGCGCCGCGCGTCGGCGGACCTGCTCGACGTCCGCGAGGACGACGGGCCCCAGGTCGACGAGCAGGTGTGGTCGACGCTGCGGCGCGAGCGCCTGCGCGAGTCCCTGCAGACCCTGCCGGACGTCCAGCGCGAGGCCCTCGCCCTGGCGTACTACGGCGGACACACGCAGCGCGAGATCGCCCAGCTGACGGCGACGCCGCTCGGGACGGTGAAGACGCGCATGCTCGCGGGCATGCGGACCCTGCGGGGCCGGCTCGACGGCGTCCAGGGCGACGGCGCGCCGCTGGCCGAGGGCGCACGCCGCCCGGGGGTCCGGCCGTGATCGCGCACGAGGCGTACGAGGAGCTGGCCGCGGGCTACGCGCTGCACGCGCTCGAGCCCGAGGACGAGCTGGTGTTCCTGCAGCACCTCGCCGGCTGCGCCAGGTGCGAGCGGGCGCTCGACGCCCACCGCGAGACCGCGGCGCACCTGGCGTACGGCGCGGGCCCGGCCTCCCTGCCCGAGGGTCTGCTGGACCGCATCCGCGCGTCCGTCGTGGCCGAGAGCGGGCAGGACGTC
Source organism: Frankiales bacterium (assembly GCA_025965495.1). Taxonomy (GTDB): domain Bacteria; phylum Actinomycetota; class Actinomycetes; order Mycobacteriales; family SCTD01; genus RYN-122. The sequence continues at coordinate 10,109 of JAOPWW010000159.1, read as the reverse complement.
TTCGCCGGACCCGGCGCCGAGGTCGTCCCGCTGGACGTCGCGCGGGAGCGCCGGCGGCGCCGGGTCTCCCGGCCGGTCGCGGCGCTCGCGGCCGCCGCCTCCCTCGTCGTGGTCGCGCTGGTCGGTTCCAACCTCGCGCTGCGGCAGGACCGCGTGGCCCAGCTCGCGTCGTCGGACCGGCTGGCCGAGGCCGTCCACACCCTCGAGGACGGGCCCGGCCGCAACGTGCCGCTGCTCGACCGGCAGCGGCGGGTCGCCGCGGTCGCCGTGGTGCAGGGCGACCACGTCAGCCTCGTCGTCGAGGGCCTGGCCGTGAACGAGCCCCGCACGACCTACGTGCTCTGGGAGCAGGCCCGCTTCGGCGGGCTGCACGCCATCGCCACGTTCGACGTCCGCGACGGCGGCGTGGCGGTCGTCCGCGACCTCCCGCTGCGCTCCGGCAGCGAGGGCCCCGCGGCGTTCGCCATCACCCAGGAGCAGGGTGAGGCCGCTCCTGCTCGCCCGCTCGTCGCCCCGGTGGCGTCGGGCGCCGTCCAGGACGCGTGACCCGGACCGAGCCCGGGCAGGTCCGGAGCGTGCCCGCGGCCCCCGTCGACCGTCGCGGCACGGGCTGGCGCGCGCGGGTGCGCCGGACCCGCGCCGGCGCGCTGGCGCTCAAGGCCGGTGCGCTCGTGGTCGGCGGGGCCTTCATCGGCCTCGGCGTCGCCGCGCTGGTGCTGCCCGGTCCGCTCACCATCCCGCCCGTGCTGCTCGGGCTGTACGTGCTCGCCAGCGAGTTCGACTGGGCCCGCGCCCTGCTCGAGAAGGCCAAGGGGAGCGCGGCCGAGGCGTGGGAGAAGGCCAGGCAGCGGCCCGTGCTCAGCGCCCTGACGACCGTCGGCGGGCTGGTCGCGGCGGGTGCCGCTGTCTGGGCGGTGGGCCACTACGAGCTGGTCGACCGCGGCCGTGCGGCCGTCGGGCTCTGAGCAGCCGCTGCGGTAGTGTCGGCGGCGCTCTCCGGGACGCCCCGGGCGTATAGCTCAGTTGGTTAGAGCGCACGCTTCACACGCGTGAGGTCGCAGGTTCGAGTCCTGCTACGCCCACACAGACCGTCCTCCGGCGGCTCGCGCCGTCAGGACGACGCGGGCAGGAGCAGCCCCAGGGCCTCCTCGGCCGGCAGGGGCCGGCCGAACAGGTAGCCCTGGGCGAAGCAGGCCGACCCGGGCATCAGCTCGAGCAGGCGGGCGAGCTGCTCCGCCGTCTCGACGCCCTCGACGACGCAGGCGAGGTCGAGCTGGTGCGCGAGCTGCGCCAGCGCGCCCACGACGATCCCGTCCTCGGCGGACCGGGCCACGTCCGTCACGAACGAGCGGTCCACCTTGATGGCGCTGACCGGGAAGCGCCGCAGGTAGGTCAGCGAGGCCCAGCCGGTCCCGAAGTCGTCGATCGCCAGGTGGACGCCGCCGGCGACCACGCGTCGCAGGGTGTCGGAGGCGGCCTCGACGCCGTCGATGAAGGTCTGCTCCGTGAGCTCGAGGGTCAGCCGGTCGGCGGGGAGCCCCGAGGCCGCGAGGGCCTGCTCGACCTGCTCGGGGAGCGACCGCAGCAGCTGCCCCGCGCTGACGTTGACCGACAGGTGCAGGTCCAGGCCGTGCACCTCGCGCCACTGCTGCACGGTGGCTGACCCGGTGCGCAGCACGTGGGCGTCGAGCGCCGGGAGCAGCCCGGTCTGCTCGGCCACCTCGAGGAACTGCGCCGGCTGCAGCACCGTGCCGTCGCTGTCGCGGACCCGCACCACCGCCTCGACGCCGACCGGCACGAGGCTCGGCAGGGCGACGACCGGCTGGTAGTGCACGAGCAGCCGGTCGTCCGCGACGGCGGCCCGCAGCAGCCCGGCGACCCGTGAGCGCTCGGAGGTCTGGGCGCGCATCCCGGCGTCGAACACCTCGTAGCGGCGCTTGCCGTGGCGCTTGGCGGCGTACATGGCGGCGTCGGCGTCGCGCAGCAGCTGGGCGACGAGCTCCTCGGTGGCCGCCCCCGGTTCGGAGGTGCGGAAGGCCACCCCGATGGAGGCGGACACGAAGACCTCGTCGTCGCGGAAGGGCACGGGGGCACGGAGCGACGCGTCGAGCCGCTCCGCCAGGGAGCCGGCCCCCGCCTCGTCGGCCGGCCCGGTCGAGACCACGAGGAACTCGTCCCCGGCCAGGCGCCCCACGGTGTCGGAGGGGCGGACGGCCTCCAGGAACCGGCGCCCGACCTCGAGCAGCACCGCGTCCCCCGCGGCGTGGCCGAGGGCGTCGTTGACGAGCTTGAAGGCGTCGAGGTCGACGAAGGCGACCGTGACCGAGGCCCGGTCCTCCCCGGCGGGGGTGCTAAGGGCCTCGAGCAGGCGTTCGAGCAGGAGCCGTCGACCCGGCAGGCCCGTGAGCGGGTCGTGCGTGGCGAGCCGCCGCAGCTCGTCCTCCAGGCGGAACCGCTCGGTCGCGTCCTCGACCTGGGCCAGCGTCCGGCGCGCCGGGCCCTGCCCGCCGAGCGCCACGGCGCTGACCAGGCCGTGGACGATGCTGCCGTCGGGTCGCAGGTAGCGCTTGTGGACGCGCTCGGCCCGGTGCACGTCCCGGAGCCGTCGCTCCACCGCGCGGCTCTCCGAGACGTCCTCGGGCAGGGTGACGTCGTCGGGGGAGCGGCCGACCAGCCACTCCGGCTCGCGCCCGAGGAAGCGGCAGAGCGCGGCGTTCGCGCGGACGAACCGGCCCTGTCCGTCCATGAGGGCCATGCCGACCGGGCTGGAGCGGAAGACGGCCTCGTACTCCGCCTCCGGGCCCACCACGTCCGGCACGTCGCCCTCCTCCGCCGTGGGCAACCTCTCACGGCGCACGTCGAGCCGCGCTCGGGCACCAGAACGTGAAGGACCCTCGCGTCCTGGGCACCTGGTCGGTACCGTCCCGGCGTGCGCCGCCCCCTCGCCGTCCTGCTCGCCTCCGCCGCCTGCGCGCTCGGGCTGGCCCTACCGGGCGCGGCCACGGCGGCCCCTCCCGCCGACGGGCTGCGGGCGGGCGTGGGACGAGCCGACCTGACCAGCCCGACGGGCTACTACATGCAGGGCTGGGTGCGCGCCGACGCCGTCCTGCGCGGCGTGCACACGCGCATCGAGGCGCGCGCGATCGTCCTGGAGCGCGGGGGCCGCAAGGTGGCGCTGGTCGCCGTCGGGCTCAACGGCGTCGCCGAGGGAGTCGTGGCGGAGGCCGCGGCCCGGCTGAGGAGCCGGGGGTTCGGCGAGGACAGCATCGTCGTCAGCGCCAGCCACACCCACGCCGCCCCGAGCGGCTACTACGACTTCGCGACGTACAACACGGTCTTCCCCAGCACGGTCACCCTCACCGACCCTGCGCACCTGGCCGACCAGAACGTGCAGGGGGCCCTGGACCCGCAGCTCTACCGGTTCGAGGTCGACCGGCTCGTGCAGGCCATCACCCGGGCGGACGACGACCTCGGCCCGGCCCGCCTGGGCTGGGGGACGGCGACGCTCACCGGCGTCACGCGCAACCGCAGCCTCGAGGCGCACCTGCACGACCACGGCATCACCGAGGAGTACGGCCACGGCACGGTCGCCCAGGACCCGTCGGGCTACGTGCACACGATCGACCCCGAGGTGCAGGTCCTGCGGGTCGACAAGCAGCTGGCGGGCCGCTACCGGCCGGTCGGGACCTGGTCGACGTTCGCCGACCACGGCACCGTCAACCGCTACACCTTCGGCGTCTACAACGACGACCACCACGGCGCCGCCAACCGCGAGGTCGAGCGGGTGCTGCGCGCCGAGGGCGACGTCCCCGCCGGGCAGGACGTCGTCAACGCCTACGGCAACACCGACGAGGGCGACATGTCGGCGGGGCTGGACCGCACGGGGCCGGCGTACGCCGAGGAGGTCGGGCGCCGCGAGGCCGCGGCCATGGTGACGGCGTGGCGACGAGCGGGCTCGGCCCTGACCGACCGGCCCGAGCTCGACACCCGGTGGACCCGGATGTGCTTCTGCGGGCAGGACACCGCGGCGGGGCCGACGTCGAAGACCGCCGTCGCCGGGCTGCCCCTGTTCACCGGGTCCGAGGAGGGCCGCGGGCCGCTGTACGACGTGACGAAGCAGCCGTTCGAGGGCTACCGGCTGCCGGTCGCCGACCCGGTCGACCCGACCCACGGCGTGAAGATCCAGGTCACCCGGCAGGGTGGCGGCCCGCCGTCGGCCGTGCCCCTGCTCGTCGTCCGGGTCGGGAAGCGGCTCATCGCGACCGTGCCTGGGGAGATGACCGTGGAGATGGGGCGGCGCGTGCGGGCGGCGGTCCTGGCCGCCTCCGCCGGTACCGGCGTGGAGGCCGTGCAGATCAGCGGTCTCGCCAACGAGTACCTGTCCTACTTCCCGACGCCGGAGGAGTACGACATGCAGCACTACGAGGGCGGCTCGACCATGTTCGGCCGCACCTCGTCGGTCCTGCTGCAGGAGCAGCTCGCGACCCTCGCCGGCCAGCTGGCCAAGGGCACCCCGGCGACGCCGCCGTACGCCTTCGACCCGCGCAACGGCGTGAAGGTCGACGGCGCCCCGTTCGGCACCGGTGCGACCACCGCGAAGGCCCTGTCGCAGCCGCACGGCGTGCAGCGGCTGGCCCGGGCCGCGTTCGCCTGGCAGGGCGGGCCGCGCGGGCTGGACATGCCGGCCGGGCGGGCCTTCGTCACGGTCGAGCGGCGGGCCGGCGCCGGCTGGGTGCGCTCGACCGACGACCTCGGGCAGCAGCTGCTCTGGCGGGTCGACGACGCCGGCCGCTACGACCTGCAGTGGGAGGTCCCCCGCTCGGAGCCGGTCGGCGCGCACCGCCTCGTCGTCACCGGCAACCACTACCGGCTGGTGTCCTCGCCGTTCGCGGTCGCTCCCAGCACGCGGCTCTCGGTCGAGCCCGCCGGTCGGGTCCGCTACCCCGACGCCGTGCCCGAGGTGGACCTCACCTACCGACCGGCCGCCGCCGAGGGCGCGCCCCGCGTGACCCGACCAGCCGCCGCGGGCGCCGTCCGCGACCGGTTCGGCAACTGCAACGGCGCCGCGGTCACCCTGTCCGGCCGCACTGGAGACGCCCCGACGGCCGATCCCGCCGTCTGCCTGGCCGCCAGCGGCCGGCCTGCCCCGGCGGTGCGGCCGGCGGTGGGCGGCGCGATGGCCGGCCCCGGGACCCTGCCGACCACGGGCGGTACGCCGGTCCTGCCGCTGGTCGCGGCACTGTCCGCTCTCGGTGCGGTCGTCGCGCGGCTCGCCCTGCGCCGACCGACCGGCTAGGCCGGCCGCCGCCGGCTGGTCAGGCCTGCGACTGCCTAGTACTGCGACGCGTCGTCCTGCAGCAGCCGGGCGACGCCGTGCCAGGCCACCACCTGGCGGCCCAGGCGGGGCGACCAGAGCAGGGCGAGCCGGCGGTCCTGGGCGTTCCACTTCTCGCGCCGCTCCAGCAGCACGTCGCCGGGGACCGCGAAGACGGCGCCGCCCGCGGTGAGGACCTGCACGGGGGCGACCCGCTGCACGGACCGCTCCCACGACGCGCCCAGTGCCGACGTCTGCTCCTGCAGCTCCTGCAGCGAGGGCGCGAGGACCTCGCCGGACTCGTCCCCGCCGACGGAGGCGTCCTGCCAGAGCGGGAGCGCGACGTCGTCGCCGGGCAGGGCGAGCGCCTGCACGAGGAACGGCACGGGTCGGACCCACTCGACCGTCGTCTGCGCGCCGACGGTCCGCTGGAAGGCCGTCCAGGAGGTCTTGCACGTCGGGCAGCGGGTCTGCTTGCGCAGGACGGCGTCCTCGGTCCGCACCCCGACGGCCCGCCAGTCGCGGTCCTGCGCGGTCAGAGCGTTGTCGGGGTGGCACGGCAGGCAGTAGGGGTCCACCGGGTCCAGCCTAGGAGCGGACGCGCCGCAGGGCCCCGGGGAGCGTGTCCCCGAGGCCCTGCGGCAGTGCTGGTGCTGGTGCTGGTGCTGCTAGAGCGCCGGCGGCGGCGTGGAGCCGGTCGCCGGGTACGGCGCGATGGGCGCCGGGGTGGTGGCCGTGCCGGGCATCCCTCCGGTGGAGGGGTACGGCTGGACCGGGCTCCCGAAGGTGCTCGTGCTCGGGGCCTGCGGGGCGGAGCCGCCCTTCGCCGCGTCCTGCGCGGTGTCCTTGACGGTGCCGGCGGCCTCGGTGGCGTGCTGCTGCACGGCGCCGGTCGCGCTCTTGGCCTCGTCGGCGACGTGCGCGCCGGCCTGGGTGGCCGTCTCGGTCACCGCCGTGACGGCGTCGGTCGCGGTCTCCTTGACGCTGGCCGCGGCGTCCGCGACCACCGGCTGCAGGTTGCCCTTGACCTCGTTCGCGACCGCCGTCAGCTGCTCCTTGACCGGCTCCTTGAGCGCGCTCGCCTGCTCCTTGACCGCCTGCGCCGCGTGCTGCTCCTTGGCCGAGGCCGGGAGCAGCGCGGACACCAGGTACCCGACGCCGAAGGCGACGGCCCCGGCGAGCAGGGGGTTGCCGGCGGCCTTGCGCTTGACGGCGGTCGGCGTGGCGGCGGCGGTGTCGCCGACCGTGTGGGCCGCACCGGCCAGCGTGCCGGCGGCGGTCGAGGCGGCGCCGGAGACGCTGCCCGCCGCGGACGACGCGGCACCGGAGACGGTGCCCGCCGCAGAGGACGCCGTGCCGCCGATCGTGCCGGCGGCGCTGGAGGCGTGGCCGTGGACCGCCTCGCTCGCTCCGAAGACCTTCTCCTTCACGCTTCCCACCGCTCCCCGCGCCGTCTCCTTGGCGCCCTCGACCTTGCGCTCGACGACTCTCGCCGGGCTGACCTTCTCGGTCAGGTTGTCCACGTCGGCCGACAGGGCCTCGCGGGTGGCCTCGATCTCGGCCCTTATCTCGTCTGGTCCTTTGCCCACTGGACGTCCTCCTTGAGGGTCTCGACGGTCTGTCGCGGTGTCGGGTCGACGGTCTTCAACTGCTTCTTGCCCTTGCTGAACAGCACGAAGGCGATCAGCCCGTACAGGGCGGTGACGATGAGCGCCGCCGCCCAGATCGGCAGGAACGTGTCCAGCACGAACATGAGGGTCAGGCTCGCGAAGATGCTCGCGAGGTACCCGAGGTAGCCGGCCGCGCCGAGCGCGCCTGCCCCCTTGGCGGCCTTCTTGGCCTCCTCGGTGATCTCGGCCCGGGCGAGCGCGATCTCCTGGCGCATGAGCGTCGAGAGGTCGTTGGTCACCTGCCCGACGAGCTGGCCGACGGACGCCGAGCTCGGGTCGAACCCGCCGGTCGCTGCACCGACCTGGGTGCTGCCGGCGTAGGGCGCGGACTCCGGGTAGGGGTTGCCCGCTGTCACAGCGCGCCTCGGGTGCCGTACGGCTCGGTCTGGCCGTAGCCCGCGCTGTAGGGCGACTCGGTGCCGCTGGCCGGGTAGGCCGGCGGCGGCGTGTACGACGGCGCGGCGTAGGTGCCACTGCCCGCGGGGGCGCCGTACGTCGTGCCGGTGTCGAAGCCGCCCGCCGGCACCTCGGCGCTGACGCCGGGCGAGGTCACGCCGGCGAGGGGGTTCCCGGTCGCCGTCCCGGCCGGCAGCGCGAGCTGCTCGTGCTGCTCGGGCGCCTGCAGGCCCTTGACGAGGCGGCCGGTCACCAGCCCGGCGAGGGCGGCGCCGAGCAGGAAGGTGCCGGGGTTGCTCCGGGCGTACCGGCGCACGTCCTCGAGCAGGCCCTGCGGCCCCTTCTGCTCGAGCGCGTCGGCGAGGGTCTGCACCCGGGTGCCGACCTCGGACAGGACGGTGCCGACGACGCCCGAGGTGTCGCCCTCGCTGAGCTGCTTGGCGACGTCGCGCAGCGCGGTCGTCGCCTTCTCGGTCTGGCTGCTGACCTGCTGCGCGGCCTGCTCCTTCACCTGGCCGGTGAGGTCCTTGGCCTGCGCGAGGGTCTCGCCGACGACGTTGCCGGCCTGCTCCTTGGCGGTGCCGGTCACCTCGCCGGCGGCGCTGGTCGCGGTCTGGGCGACCGAGACCGCCTGGTCCTTGGCGGTACCGGCGACGGCGCCCGCCTGCTCCTGGGCGGTGGTCGCCACCTGCTCGGGTGCGGTCACGGTGTCTCCGATCGTGGGTCCTGATCTGCTGTCCACCAGCGACTACCCGACCTCCGGACCACGTAGTCGGACGCCGAGGTCAGGTCGACCTTCCCTGCCGGCGAGGGTCGGCGGCGTCCTCGGCGTCCTGTTTGAGTCGGCGGACGGCGGGGAACCCGCTGCTGCCCGCACCCTGTCCCGCGGGCGGTCTGGAGTGGTCGTGCGCACGTCGTCAGAGGTCCAGCAGGAGCGGCGCGCAGCGCTGCAGGAGTTCACCCGGGCGCGCAGCGCCCCCATCGACATCGGCCCGGGCCACGGCGCCGCCCGCGAGGAGCGGATGGAGCGCGAGCGCCGCGAGGCGGTCCGCCAGCGGGAGCAGCAGGCCCTGGAGGCCCGGGCGCAGTCGGCCGCCCCCCTGGGGGAGCGGCCGCGGGCCGTCGTCGTGCACCGGGCGGCCTGGACGCGCGAGGCGCTGTGCCAGGCCCTCGTGCAGGCCGGCGTCGACGTCGTGGAGATGCACGAGGACGGGGCGGCCGGCCTCGGCAGCGTGGTCGCGGAGCAGCCCGACCTGGTCGTCGTGCAGGAGCAGCTGCCCTGGAAGGACGGCCTCGAGGTCGTGCGGGAGGTGCGCCGCTTCGCGCCGTCCGCCCGCATCGCGGTCCACCTCGACCGGCCCGCGGGGGAGCGGGGCGCCCGCGAGGCCGGCGCCGACGCCGTCTTCCCGCGGTCGACCCGTCCGGCGGACATGGTGTCGGAGCTGGTCGGACTCGTCGCGGTCTGAGGGGGAACAGGCTCGCCGGCGGGGTGCTTGATGCCGACGACCACCCCCTGACCCGAGGAGAACGCATGCCCACGCGCCACGCCCGCACCGCCTGGAACGGCAGCCTGATGGAGGGCTCCGGCCAGGTCGAGCTGACCGACAGCAAGGTCGGCACCTACGACGTCTCCTTCCCCAAGCGCGCGGCCGACGAGGCCGGCGGGGCCACCAGCCCGGAGGAGCTCATCGCGGCGGCGCACTCGGCCTGCTACGCCATGCAGCTGAGCAACGTCATCGCCGAGGCCGGCGGCACGCCGCAGAGCCTCGACGTCAGCGCCGCCGTCACGCTGGGCCCGGACCCGGCCGGCGGCTTCCGCATCTCCGAGATCAAGATCACGCTCCGCGGCGAGGTCGAGGGCCTCGACGAGGCCGGCTTCCTCAAGGCGGCCGAGGAGGCCAAGGCGACCTGCCCGGTCTCCAAGGCGCTGACCGGCACGAGCATCACGCTGGACGCCGCGCTCGAGAGCTAGGCACCGCTGCGCGACCCGGAGGGCGCACCGACCACGACGGTCAGTGCGCCCTCCGGCACGTGCGGACGGGACCCGCCGCGCGCCGCGGATCCGGGTGGTGCCCGGCGAATAGGCTCAGCACCATGTCTGCCCCCGCCGAAGCTCCCGTCCGCCTCACCGTCTCTGCGGAGCAGGCCGGCACGACGGCCTTCGAGGTCTTCAAGGCCGCCGGGGTCAAGGACACCGCTGTCGCCCGCGTGAACGGCGAGCTCGTCGACCTCGCGACCGTCCTGGCCGAGGGCGACGTCGTCGAGCAGGTCCCGTACGGCAGCGAGGACGGCCGGGCGGTGCTGCGGCACTCCGCCGCCCACGTGCTGGCGCAGGCCGTGCAGGAGCTGTTCCCCGGCACCAAGCTGGGCATCGGCCCGCCGATCAAGGACGGCTTCTACTACGACTTCCTGCCCGAGCGGCCCTTCACCCCCGAGGACCTGCAGGCGGTCGAGAAGAAGATGGAGCAGATCGTCAAGCAGCGACAGCGCTTCAGCCGGCGGGTCGTGGCCGAGGACGACGCCCGCACCGAGCTCGCCGACGAGCCGTTCAAGCTCGAGCTCATCGGCCTCAAGGGATCGGCCCCGGAGGAGTCCGTCGAGGTCGGTGGCGCCGAGCTGACCGTCTACGACAACCACGCCGGCGAGCAGCTGGTGTGGAAGGACCTGTGCCGCGGCCCGCACCTGCCGACCACCCGCGACGTCCCCGCCTTCAAGCTCATGCGCACCGC
>JAOPWW010000490.1 GCA_025965495.1 Frankiales bacterium | reverse complement strand
GCCGGCGCGGTGGCGGCCTGCACCTGCGGGCTGCTCGTGCCGCTGCCCGTCGCCGGGACGATGCGCACGGTCGCCGTCGTGCAGGGCAACGTGCCACGCCTCGGCCTGGACGCCTTCGCACAGCGCTCGGCCGTGCTCGACAACCACGTCGCCGCCACCCTGCGCCTCGCCGCCGACGTCCGGGCCGGGCGGGTGCCGCGTCCGGACCTCGTGGTCTGGCCGGAGAACGCCAGCGACCGCGACCCCTTCACCGACCCCGGGGCGTTCCGCCTCATCGACGGCGCCGTGCGGGCGGTCGGCGTGCCCGTCCTGGTCGGCGCAGTCCTGGACGGGCCCGGCAGGAAGGTCAGCAACGCCGGGATCGTCTGGGACCCGGTCACCGGGCCCGGCCGCCGCTACGTCAAGCAGCACCCCGTGCCGTTCGGCGAGTACATCCCCTACCGCTCGCTGGTCCGCAGGGTCAGCCGCAAGGTCGACCTCGTCCCGCGAGACTTCGCCCAGGGCAAGGGGACAGGGGACCTGCAGGTCGGGCCGGTGGAGCTCGGCGACGTCATCTGCTTCGAGGTCGCCTACGACGGGCTGGTGCGCGACGCGGTCCGGGCCGGTGGGACGATGATCGTCGTGCAGACGAACAACGCCACCTTCGGCCGCAGCGGGGAGACGGTGCAGCAGCTCGCCATGAGCCGCCTGCGCGCCGTCGAGCACGGCCGCACCGTGCTCGTGGCCGCCACCAGCGGCATCAGCGCGGTCATCGCTCCCGACGGCGACGTCGTCGACTCCTCGCGGATCTTCACCTCCGACGTGCTGATCGCCTCCGTGCCGACCCGGACCGCGCAGACCCTCGCCACCCGTCTGGGCCTGCTGCCCGAGGCGCTCGTGGTCGTCGTCGGGCTGGTCGGCCTCGCGCTGGCCGGGGTGCGCCGGTGAGCGAGCTCGGACGGGTCCTGGTCGTCGTCCCGACCTACAACGAGGCCGACAACCTCCCCCAGATCGCCGCGCGCCTGCACGCCGCCGTGCCGACGGCGCACCTGCTCGTCGTCGACGACGGGAGCCCCGACGGCACGGGCGCGCTCGCCGACGACCTCGCCGCCTCGGGCGACTGGGCCCACGTCCTGCACCGCACGGCCAAGGCCGGCCTCGGCGCCGCCTACGTCGCCGGCTTCGCCTGGGCCGCCGAGCACGGCTACGACGTCGTCGTGGAGATGGACGCCGACGGCTCCCACGCCCCCGAGCAGCTGCCCCGGCTGCTGGCGGCGCTCGAGGACGCCGACGTCGTCCTCGGGAGCCGCTGGGTCCCGGGCGGCGAGGTCGTGAACTGGCCGAAGTCCCGGGAGGTCCTGTCGCGAGGCGGCAACGCCTACACCCGGCTCGTGCTCGGGCTCCCGCTGCGCGACGCGACCGGCGGCTACCGCGCCTACCGGCGCACCGTCCTCGACGGCCTGCCGCTCGGCGAGGTGTCCAGCCAGGGCTACTGCTTCCAGGTCGACCTCGCCTGGCAGGCGTGGAAGGCCGGCAACACCGTCGTCGAGGTGCCCATCACGTTCGTCGAGCGCGAGCGCGGCGAGTCCAAGATGAGCCGCGACATCGTGCTCGAGGCCCTGTGGCGGGTCACCTGGTGGGGCCTGACCAGCCGCCGCTCCCGCGACCGGCTCCCGCAGCGCCAGGGCTGACGGTGCGGGTCCCCGTCGTCCCGCTGCTCGTCGGGGCCCTGGTCGTGGTCCCGCTCGTCGAGCTCTACGTGCTCCTGCAGGTCGGCGACCTCATCGGGGCGCCGTGGACGATCCTGCTGCTGGTGGCGGACTCGCTGCTCGGCGGCTACCTGCTGCGTCGCGAGGGACGCCGCACCTGGTCGGCCTTCCGGGCGGCGTCGTCCCGGGGAGGCGTCCCGGCCACCGAGGTCGCCGACGGCGCGCTGGTCGTCCTCGGCGGCGCGCTCATGCTCACCCCCGGGTTCGTCACCGACGTGTTCGGGCTGCTGTGCGTCCTGCCGCCGTCGCGGCGGGTCCTGCGCGGCCGGCTGCTCGCCGCCGCCACCCGGCGGGTCGCCCGGGCCGCGCGACAGGGGCGCGTGTCCGGCCCCGGCGTCGTCGACCACGAGCCGTAGGGGCGCCACCGGGTCCGGGCACGACCTGGTCCCGGACACGCCGCGAGCCGCGGCCCCGACGGGGGACGCGGCTCGGCGGGCGTGCGGGGAGAGCTAGGCCGACTTCTTGCCGGCCTTGAGGGCCGCCTTGACCTTGCCCTGGTTCTCGTGGAGGACGGCGAGGCGCTCGGCCAGGACCTCCTCCAGCTCGGCGACGCTGCGCCGCTCCAGGAGCATGTCCCAGTGCGTGCGGGCGGGCTTGCCCTTCTTGGCCTCGGGCTGCTCGGCGTCGCGCAGCAGCGCCGTGCTGCCGCAGACGCGGCACTCCCACGTCGGGGGGACGTCGGCCTCGGCGGCGAAGGGGACCTCGACGCTGTGGCCACGGGGGCAGTCGTACGCTGCGTGCAGCCGGGGAGCGAACTCCGTGTGGCGGTCGCTCTCGTAGCTCACAGCCCCGAGGCGGGTGCCTCGCAGGACGCGGTCACTCATGGGGGCCTCCCGGTTCGGGTGTCTGCCTGTGCAACGACCAGACGCCCCAGAGGATTCCCCGCTGCGCCCCGCAGACACCCCGACCCTGGAGCCTGCACCGTGCGCCTCCGTCCCCCACCCCCGCAGAGCCCCCTGCGCCGCCTGACGGGCGGCCTGTCAGGGGAGCGGATGGCCCTGGTCCGCTGCGCCGCCGGCTCGGTCCTGCTCGTCCGGCCCCGCTCCGTCGTCGACGTGCTCGGGGGCGACCCGGTCCTGTCGCCGGCGGGCGACTGGGGGACCCGGATGCTGGGAGCGCGCGAGCTCGCCCTCGGCCTCGGCGTCCTGGTGGCGGCGCAGGGCCCCGACCGGGCCCGCGCCCGGCTGTGGTTCGCCGCAGGCGCCCTCAGCGATGCCGCTGACGCGGTGGTCCTGACGTCGGCCCTGCGTCGGCGCACCCTCGGCCGGAGCGGCCGGACCCGGGTGGCAGCCGCCGCCTGCACAGTCGGTGCGGCCGTCGCTGTCGCTGTGCAGGTCCGGGACGCGGCCCGCGGTCGGCGCTGACCTTCCC
>JAOPWW010000477.1 GCA_025965495.1 Frankiales bacterium | reverse complement strand
CCGACGTTGTCCCCGACGTTGTCGGCGATGGTGGCGGCGTTGCGGGGGTCGTCCTCCGGGATGCCCTGCTCGACCTTGCCGACGAGGTCGGCCCCGACGTCGGCCGCCTTGGTGAAGATGCCGCCGCCGACGCGCATGAACATCGCCAGCAGCGCGCCGCCGAACGCGAAGCCCTCCAGCACCCGAGGAGCGTCGTCGTCGTAGACGAGCAGCACGACGGTCGCGCCGAGCAGGCCGAGCCCGACCGTGAACATCCCGACGACGCCGCCGGCGCGGAAGGCCAGCCGCAGCGCCTTCTTCGTGCCGGACTCGTTGGCGGCGTTCGCGACCCGCAGGTTGGTGCGCGTCGCGAGCGTCATCCCGATGAAGCCGACCAGGGCCGAGAACGTCGCGCCGACCAGGAAGAACAGCGGCCGGCCGACCCGCACCGACGTGCTGTCGGACGGCAGCAGGAACAGCAGGGCGAACACCAGCGCCGCGAACACCGCGAGCGTCTGGAACTGCCGGCGCAGGTAGGCCGCCGCGCCCTCCTGCACCGCCTTGGCGATCTCGATCATCTTCGGGGTGCCCTGGCCGGCGGCCAGGACCTCACGGGCGAACACGGCCGCGAAGCCGAGCGCCACGAGGGAGACGAGCAGGATCACGTAGAGGATCCCGCGATCCCCGCCGGAGACGCCGGCGAGACCGGTCCCCGTCTGCGCGAGGGGGAGTGCCTGGGCGAGCTGGAGCACGCGTCCTCCTGGTCAGCAGCAGGCGAGCCCGCTGCGGTCGACCGGCGGACACGCGCCCACCGGGCCAGGTCCGTGCCCCTGAGTGACCGTGCAGGCCCGGACACCCGCGCCGCCGGGACCAGGTGGGCCCGACAGCAGCGAGCGGCGGGAGCATACGACCGGGAACGTCCGGAGTGTGTCCGACACCACACCCGGAACGGCTACAGAACGGTCCCGGGCTGCCGAGCAGCCAGCGGCCAGCGCATCGTCACGGTGGTCCCCCCGGGACCCGGCTCGACGGTGACGTCGTCCACCAGCCCCGTCACGACGGCGAGCGCGACGTCGGGGGCGACGACGTCGTCGTCCTCCTCCGCGTCGCCCTCGAGCAGGTCACCGGCGACGTCGTCGGGAACGGGACCGGCGGCGGGGCCGCAGTCCGTGACGACGACGGTCAGCCGACCGGCGTCGTCCTGGACGGTGACCAGGACGGGCTGGTCGGGCGCGTGGAGCCGGTGCAGGCCGACGGCGCGGGAGCACGCCTCACCCAGGGCGAGGCGCAGCTCGTCGACCCGCTCGTCGTCGAGGCCGGCCCGCCGGGCTGCGGCGACGACGACGAGACGGGCGGTGCGGACGTGCGCAGGGAGGGGGGACAGCTGGAGCTCGACGACGGCCATGGCGTCGTCCTCGTCGCCGCGACCTAGTCCGTCGCGGCCACGGCCTCTTCCACCGAGCCGTGGATCGGGAAGACCTTGGTGAGGCCGGTGATCCGGAAGATCTTCAGGATGCGCTCCTGGGTGCACACCAGGCGCAGCGAGCCTTCGTGGGCGCGGACGCGCTTGAGGCCGCCGACCAGGACGCCGAGACCGGTGGAGTCGAGGAACTCGACGCCCTCCATGTCGACGACCAGGTGGTACTGGCCGCTGCTCACGAGGTCGATGAGCTGCTCGCGGAGCTTCGGCGCGGTGTAGACGTCGATCTCGCCCCCCACCACGACGACGGTGCGGTCACCCTCGGTGCGGGTCGACAGGGACAGGTCCACGAGATCTCCTCCAGAGCAGGCACGATGCCCCCTCGCAGAGGGGGTCCACGGCGCCGTACCCGGCGCCGAGAGCATCCAACCGCACCGCGACCCCGGTCCGCCGCGCCCGCCCGGCTGTCACACTGGGGGCCCGTGACCGCACCGCCCCAGCCCCGACCGCCCCGCAGCCTGCTCGACCGCCTGCTGCTCGACCCGCGCGTCGCCGAGCGGGTCCTGCACGTCGAGCACGTCCCCGCCCGGGCCGGCCGGACCGCACCCTGGCCCTCGTTCGTGCCGCCGCTGCTGGTCGACCGGCTCGCGCTCGCCGGGGTGCCCGCACCGTGGGAGCACCAGGCGCAGGCGGCCGAGCTCGCGTGGGCCGGCCGGTCCGTCGTCGTCTCCACGGGCACGGCCAGCGGGAAGTCGCTCGCCTACCTCCTGCCGGTGCTGAGCTCGATGCTCACCGACGAGCGCGCCACCACCCTCTACCTCGCCCCGACCAAGGCGCTCGCGACCGACCAGCTGCGCGCCGTCCGCGCCCTCAACCTCATGGCCGTCCGCGCCGCCACCTACGACGGCGACACCCCCCGCGAGGAGCGCGACTGGGTCCGCCGGCACGCCCGCCTCGTGCTGACCAACCCCGACATGGTGTCGCGGGGGGTCCTGCCCCGGCACAGCGACTTCGCGTCGTTCCTGCGCGGGCTGCGGTACGTCGTCGTCGACGAGTGCCACACCTACCGCGGGGTCTTCGGCTCCCACGTCGCGCAGGTCCTGCGCCGCCTGCGCCGGGTCTGCGCCCGCTACGGCGCCTCCCCCGTCTTCCTGCTCGCCTCGGCCACCTCCGCCGACCCCGCCGCCTCCGCCTCCCGCCTCGTCGGCCTCGACGTCGACGCCGTCAGCGAGGACGCCTCCCCCCGGGGCGTCACGGAGTTCGCCCTGTGGGAGCCGCCGCTGGTGCCCGACCTCGGGGGCGAGAACGGCGCCCCCGTACGCCGGTCCGCGACCGCCGAGACCGGCGACCTGCTCGCCGACCTCGTGGTCGAGGGGGCCCGCACGCTCGCCTTCGTGCGGTCGCGCCGCGGCGCCGAGGCGGTGGCGCTGAACGCCCGGCGCGCCGTGGGCGAGGTCTCCGACGAGCTGCCGCAGCGGGTGGCCGCCTACCGCGCCGGCTACCTGCCCGAGGAGCGGCGCGAGCTCGAGCGGCGGCTGCAGAGCGGCGACCTGCTCGGCGTGGCCGCCACGAACGCCCTCGAGCTCGGGGTCGACGTCGCCGGGCTCGACGCCGTCGTGCTGACCGGCTGGCCGGGCACGGTCGCGTCGGTCTGGCAGCAGGCGGGCCGCGCCGGCCGGGCCGGGCAGGGCGCGCTCGCGGTCTTCGTCGCGCGGGACGACCCGCTCGACACCTACCTCGTCCACCACCCGTCGGCGCTGTTCGGCCGGCCCGTCGAGGCCACCGTGCTGGACCCCTCGAACCCCTACGTCCTCGGGCCGCACCTGTGCTGCGCCGCCTCGGAGCTGCCGCTCACCGAGGCCGACCTCCCGCTGTTCGGCGAGCCCGACGACGTCCGGGTCGTGCTCGGCGACCTCGTCCGCCGCGGCCTGCTGCGCTCCCGCGCCCAGGGTTGGTTCTGGACCTCCCGCGACCGGCCCGAGGCGGACCTCCGCGGCGGCGGCGGGCCGCCCGTGCGCCTCGTCGAGGTGGGGACCGGCCGCCTGCTCGGCACCGTCGACCACGACGCGTCCCACAGCTCGGCCCACACCGGCGCCGTCTACCTGCACCAGGGCGAGACCTACGTCGTCGACCGGCTCGACCTGTCCGAGTCGGTCGCGCTGGTCCACCGCGACGACCCCGACCACACGACGTCGGCCCGCGACGTGACCGACATCCGGGTCGTGGAGGAGCTGCGCGCCCGGCAGCTCGAGGGCGTCCGGCTGTCGCTGTGCACCGTCGACGTCACCCACCAGGTCGTGTCGTTCCTGCGCAAGCGGGTCGGCTCGGGCGAGGTCCTGGGCGAGGAGCCCCTGGACCTCCCCGCCCGCGAGCTGCGCACCCGGGCGGTCGTCTACACGGTGACGCCCGAGCTGCTCTCTCGCGCGCAGTTGGAGCGGACCGACGTGCCGGGGGCCGCGCACGCCGCCGAGCACGCCGCGATCGGGCTGCTCCCCCTGTTCGCGACGTGCGACCGGTGGGACATCGGCGGCGTCTCCACCGCCCTGCACGAGGACACCGGGCAGGCCACGGTCTTCGTCTACGACGGTCACCCGGGCGGCGCGGGCTTCGCCGAGCGCGGCTACGAGCGAGGGGCCGCCTGGCTGCGGGCCACCCGCGACGCGATCGCGTCCTGCGAGTGCGCCTCCGGCTGCCCCTCCTGCGTGCAGTCGCCCAAGTGCGGCAACGGCAACGAGCCGCTCGACAAGGCCGGCGCCGTGCGGCTGCTCGACGTCGTGCTCGCGAGCGGTCTGGAGCAGGTCGCCGCCGGGTAGGGCACGCCTCACCACCCCCTGACCCCTGGAGCCCCGCATGGTCGCCCTCGGCCTGGTCCTGCTCGTCCTCGCGGCGCTGCTCACCCTCGGCATCGTCTTCAGCAACACCGACCCCGCGAACGCCGCCGCCTTCGGGGTGTCCCTGTCGGGGGTGTCGATCGGGGGACTGTTCCTCGTCGGGGTCGTCACCGGTGCGGTCGCCATGCTGGGGCTGACGCTGTTCCTCGGCGGCGGACTGCGCAAGCGGCACAAGCGGGTGGAGCGCAAGCGCGAGGTGCGCTCGGTCCGGGGCGAGGCGGAGACGCTGGCCGAGGAGAACGCGCGGCTCGAGGCCGAGCTGCAGCGCACCCGGGTCGGTGCGGCCGACGACGACCTGCGCGGCGGCACCGTCCGGTAGGCGGGAGGGCGTCGCGGGGCCGGCTCGGTCCTGCTGCGGCCCTCGCCGTCAGCCCGGCCGTCCGTCCTCGCTCGCGGTCTGTCGCCCCGGTCGGACTACGAGTCGGCGGGGGCCTGACCCAGCCAGCGCCGCAGGTGCGCTCCCGCGAGCAGCAGCACGAGAGCGGCCGCGATGCTGCGGGCGAGGCGCTCGGCGTCGACCGCCGACGTCACCACCTGCCGCACCCGCCCGACCGGGCCGCTGGCCAGCGGGACCTTCTCGCTGACCTCCTTCTGCCCGAAGGGCAGCTGGGAGCCGAAGCTGCCGTCCGCGAGCGGGGCGACGTCGGGCAGGGCCACACCGGTCGCCGGCAGGGGCGGGAGCTTGGGCAGGCCGAGCTTGGGGCCGAAGGCCTTGAAGGTCAGGGCGAAGTCGTCGGCCGCCGCGGCGACGGCGCCCGCAGCGACAGGGGTGGTGCCGGCCGGAGCGGCGCCGGCCGAGGGGCCGGTCCC
>JAOPWW010000474.1 GCA_025965495.1 Frankiales bacterium | reverse complement strand
CTCGCCGGGCGGCTGGACCAGCTCGAGGCTGCCCTCGCCCGCTGAGCCGGTCCGCGGCGACGGAGCGGCCCGGCGCGCCCACCGCCGCCCGCTGCTGAGGTCGCCCGTGGCCCCAGCCCTCGGACGTCCGTCCACAGCGCGCCCCGTCGTCCACAACCCGGTCACGAGCCCTGGAACCGGCGGCACGCGGGAGCGAGGGTCGACCCATGACACCAGCGACCAGCACACCCCTCGCCGAGGCCCTCGCGGTCTACCTGCAGTTCCCGATGGACGAGGGCGAGGCCGTCGTCGTCCTGCCGGACGAGCAGGTCTGCCTCGAGGTCGGGGTCGTGACCGGCGCGAGCTGCCGTGTCGCCGACCTGGTCGGCCGGACCGGCAGCGCGACCGCCCTGCTGGCCGTCGCCCGCCGCGGACGACGACCTCGACCGGCCGACCTCGTGCTGTGGAGCGAGCTCTGCGCCGCGCTCGACGGATCGGTGACGACGCTGCTCCCCCTGCAGGTCCTGCCGGCCGCGTGAGCTCATCGACACCGTCTCCTCGCGAGCTCCTGCAGGCGCAGCGCCGCCGCGCCCATGTCCTCGTGCTCCCACACCACGACCGGCAGCCAGCCCGACTCCCCCAGGCGGACGAGCGTGTCGGCGTCCCGCTCCCGGATCGAGGCCATCTTGAGCGCCCACCACGACCCGTTCGCCTTGGGCGGGTGGAAGTGCTCCGGGCAGCTGTGCCAGAAGCAGCCGTGCACCAGCACCGCGATCCGGGGGCCGCGCAGGAGCACGTCGACCCGGCGCCGCCGGCCGCAGCCGGGAGCCGGCGCGTCGACGAGGAAGCGCATCCCCAGCGCGAACAGCGCCCGGCGCAGCGCCAGCTCGGGGGCGGTGTCTCGGCGGCGCGTCCGCGACAGGACCCGCCGGGCGTTCTCGGACGAGGCGGCGGGAGCAGGAGGCAGGACGACCGGCATGCAGCACACCCTCGTCGCCGGGTCCGACAGGGCGGCCGGACCTAGGGTGAGCCGCGTGAGCCACGACGTCGACCCCGAGTTCCTCGCGCTGCCCCTGCGCGAGGCCGCCGCAGCTGCTCTGCAGGCCGCCGCCGACGCCGGTGCCAGCCGGGCCGACGTCCGGGTGGAGCGGCTGCGCGGCCAGGACCTCGCGCTGCGCAACGGCCGCCTCGAGCGGCTCCAGGACGGCACGACCGTCGGGCTCGCCGTCCGGGTCGTCCATGACGGGACCTGGGGGTTCGCCGCCGGCCCCGACGTCACCGTCGAGGAGGCCGTGCGCCTCGCCCGGCAGGCCGTCGAGGTCGCCCGGGCGAGCCGGCCCCTGAACGCCGAGCCGATCGAGCTCGCCGACGAGCCGGTCTACGACGACGTCACCTGGGTGTCGGACTACGACGTCGACCCGTTCGCCGTGCCGACCCAGGACAAGGTGGCCCTGTTCGCCGACTGGAGCGCCCGGCTGCTCGCCTCCGAGGACGTCGACCACGTCGACGTGAGCCTGCAGCAGGCACTGGAGGGCAAGTTCTACGCCGACAGCGCCGGCACGACGACCACGCAGCAGCGGGTGCGGCTGCAGCCGAGGGTGACGGCCACGCGGGTCGATCCCGGCGGCGGCTTCGAGACGATGCGGACGCTCGCTCCGCCCGTCGGCCGCGGCTGGGAGTACCTCACGGGGAGCGCCTACGACTGGGCCGGCGAGCTGGCCGAGCTGCCGTCGCTGCTGGTGGAGAAGGCCAAGGCCAGCTCGGTCGAACCCGGCCGCTACGACCTCGTGATCGACCCGACCAACCTGTGGCTGACCATCCACGAGTCGATCGGGCACGCCACCGAGCTCGACCGGGCGCTCGGGTACGAGGCGGCCTACGCCGGCACCAGCTTCGCGACGCTCGACCAGCTCGGCACCCTGCGCTACGGCTCGCCGGTCATGCACGTCACCGGCGACCGCACCGTGCCGCACGGCCTGGCGACGATCGGCTACGACGACGAGGGCGTGCAGACCCAGTCCTGGGACATCGTCCGTGACGGCACGCTCGTCGGCTACCAGCTGGACCGGCGGATGGCCCGGCAGAACGCCGGCGTGCTCGGCGTCGACCGGTCCAACGGCTGCGCCTTCGCCGACTCCCCCGCGCACGTGCCGGTCCAGCGCATGGCGAACGTCTCGCTGCAGCCCGACTCAGAGGGGCCGGGGCTGGACGAGCTGATCGGGCGGGTCGACCGCGGCATCTACGTCGTGGGCGACAAGAGCTGGTCGATCGACATGCAGCGCTACAACTTCCAGTTCACGGGCCAGCGCTTCTACGAGATCAAGGACGGGCGCCTCGTGGGGCAGCTGCGCGACGTCGCCTACCAGGCGACCACGACGGAGTTCTGGGGCTCGCTGGAGGCCGTCGGCGGGCCGCAGACCTACCAGCTCGGCGGCGCCTTCAACTGCGGCAAGGCCCAGCCCAGTCAGATCGCCGCCGTCTCCCACGGCTGCCCCGTCTCGCTGTTCCGCGGCGTCAGCGTCCTCAACACGGTGCGGGAGGGCGGGCGATGAGCGACGTCGTCGAGCGGTGCCTGGCGCTGTCGCGCGCCGACGCGTGCCTGGTCGTGCTGGAGGAGAGCAGCCGGGCCGACCTGCGCTGGGCCGGCAACAGCCTCACGACCAACGGCGCCGTCCGCGGCCGCAGCCTGACGGTCATCAGCGTGGTCGGGCAGTCGGTCGGCGTGCGGGCCGCGACCGTCCTGGACGACCTCGAGGGCCTGGTCCGGGCGTCGGAGCAGGCGGCCCGGGAGGCCACCCCTGCCGAGGACGCCGGGCCGCTGGTGGAGGGGCCGGCGCAGCTGGACTTCAGCGCTCCCGCCGAGCTGGTCGCCCCCGACGTCTTCGCCCCGCTCGCCGCCGGCCTCGGGGAGGCGTTCCGCGCCGCGCGCGCCCGGGACAGCAGCCTCTACGGCTACGCCTCGCACGACACCACCACGACCTGGCTCGGCTCCTCGACCGGCCTGCGGCTGCGCCACGCCCAACCGACCGGGTACGTCGAGGTCACCGGCAAGAGCAGCGGCGGCTCGTCCTGGGTCGGCCAGCACACCCGCGACTGGTCCGACGTCAGCGTCCCCGGCCTGCACGCCGAGCTGACCCGCCGGCTCGGCTGGGGCGAGCGGTCGCTCGAGCTCCCGGCCGGCCGGTACGAGACCCTGCTGCCGCCGTCGGCGGTCGCCGACCTGTACGGCTACGCCTACTGGAGCTCGGCCGGCCGCAGCG
The DNA here is from genome assembly GCA_025965495.1 of Frankiales bacterium. GTDB lineage: Bacteria > Actinomycetota > Actinomycetes > Mycobacteriales > SCTD01 > RYN-122. The sequence goes on along the minus strand of JAOPWW010000474.1, from coordinate 6,321 downwards.
CCGCGGAGGGACGCACCGTCTACAGCCGCCCGGGCGGGGGCACCCGCCTCGGGGAGCACCTCGGGCCGGCCGGGCTGCGCATGTGGTCCGACCCGAACGACCCGGCGCTGGCGACGACGCCGTTCGCCGTCGCCACGAGCTCCTCCGCCATGACCTCGGTCTTCGACAACGGGCTGCCCCTGCCCGCCACCGACTGGCTGCGCGACGGCGTCCTGCAGAACCTGGTCACCACGCGCGCGACGGCGAGGGCCTCCGACCTGCCGGTCGCGCCGTACGTGCACAGCCTGTCCATGGACGGCGGCGGGACCGCGAGCACCGACGAGATGGTCGCCTCGACCGAGCGCGGCCTGCTGCTCACCTGCCTCTGGTACATCCGCGAGGTCGACCCCGAGACGCTGCTGCTGACCGGGTTGACGCGCGACGGCGTGTACCTCGTCGAGGACGGCGCGGTCGTCGGGCGGGTCAACAACTTCCGGTGGAACGAGAGCCCGGTCGGGCTGCTCGGTCGGCTCGCCGAGGTCGGTCGGGCCGAGCCGTGCCTGCCGCGGGAGTGGAGCGACGACCTGACTTGGACGCGGATGCCCACGCTGCGCGTGCCGGACTTCAACATGAGCTCGGTCAGCCAGGCCAGCTGAACCCGCTGGACACCCGGAGGAGGGTGGCCCGGTGATCCGCCGCCTCACCGTCAACGCCACCGACCCGCACGCTCTCGGCAGCTTCTGGGCGGCTGCCCTCGGCGGCCACCTGCAGGACGACGACGCCCCGGGCGACCCCGCTGCCCTGGTGACCTCCCCCGGGCCGCCCCTGCTGTTCGAGCAGGCCGAGGGCCGCCAGCTCCACCTCGACCTGCAGCCCGACCTCCCCCGGGAGCAGGAGGTCGCCCGGCTGACCGGTCTCGGCGCGACCGTCCTGCACGACCGCACCCGACCGGACGGCACCGGCTGGGTCGTGATGGCCGACCCCGAAGGCAACCCGTTCTGCGTCGAGCGCAGCGCCGCCGAGCGCGGCGAGCTCCCGCGCGACGCCGGGGAGCGCGAGATGCCGCCGATCCACGCCGCCGACGAGCGCACCATGCTCAGCGGCATGCTCGACTGGTACCGCGAGGGTGTCCTGCTGAAGGTCGAGGGCCTCGCGCACGCGCAGGCCGTCACCAGCCCGTTGCGCTCCGGGACGACCGTTGCCGGCCTCGTCAAGCACCTCGCGCTCGTCGAGGACCACTGGGCCACGCACGGGCTCGGCCACCTCCCCCTGCCCGAGCCCTGGGCCGCCGCCCCCTTCGACGACGACCCGGACTGGGAGTTCCACTCCGCCGACGACCTCGACGACGCCGTGGCGCTCTACCGCGCCGCCTGCGACCGGTCCCGCGCCGTGCTCGCCGCCCACGACCTCGACCTCGTCCGCACGAACGCCCGAGGACGCGAGTTCACGACGCGGTTCGTCCTGCTCCACCTGCTCGAGGAGACCGCCCGTCACCTCGGCCACCTCGACCTGCTGCGGGAGCTGGCCGACGGCGTCACCGGGGAGTGAGCCGCCCCAGCAGCCACGACGGCCCGACCACCTCCGCGCCCGCCTCCTGCGCGAGACGGCGCAGCTCGCCGTCCGCCGTCACCAGCAGGACACCGGGCCCGCAGTGCGCGAGCAGGGTCGTGTCGCCGTCGGCGGGAGCGTGCACGACGCCGGCCCCCTCCGGCTCCGCCTCCCGAGCAGCGCCTCGAGCACGACGAGCAGCGGGCCCGGGAGGTCCCGGGCCTCTCGGAGGCGGGCCAGCAGGCGCCGCGCCGCACCGGCACGGTCGCGCCACCAGCCGTCGGGCACCGAGCCCACGACGTTCGCGGCGTCGACGAGCAGCACGCCGCGGCCTCAGCCGGCGCGTCGGGCGAGGACGTCGTCGTACACGGCGGCGACCTCGCGGGCGGTCCGCGCGGCGGTGAACGCGGCCAGGTAGCGCTGGCGGCCGGCCGCTCCCAGCCGGGCGCGCAGGAGCGGGTCGTCGAGCACGGCCGCGAGCGCCACTCCGAGAGCCGCGGCGTCGCGGATGCGGACGAGCAGTCCGGTGACGCCGTCGTCGACGACCTCCTCCAGCCCGATCGCCCGGGTCGCGACCACCGGCAGCCCCGCCTCCATCGCCTCCAGCACCGCCAGCGGCATGCCCTCGGTCCGGGACGGCAGGGCGAAGACGTCGGCCGCGGCCAGCAGCTCCCGGGCGTCCGCACGCTGCCCGGCGAAGCGCACGACGTCGGCGACCCCGAGGTCGGCGGCCTGCTTCTCCAGGACCTCGCGCAGGTGCCCGTCACCGACGAGCACGACGGCGAGGTCGGGGAACCGGTCGGCCAGCGCCGGGACGGCGTCGAGCAGGAAGCGCTGCCCCTTCATCACGGTGAGGCGGCCGACCGTCATCACCACCGGCTGGTCCGGGGTCAGCCCGAGCTCCCGGCGCGCCTCGGCACGGGGCAGCACGGTGGTCCGGGGCCGGACGCCGTTCGCGACGGTGCTGGTGCGGGCCGGGTCGAGACCGAGGCGCGCGTAGGTGCGGCGCTGGGCGTGCGACACCGTCAGGACGTGGTCGACCGCGTCGAGGCTGCGGAAGAACGCGCGCGCCTTGCGGTCCTGCCCCATGAGCCACGGCAGGTGCTGGGTCTGCAGGACGACCGGGACGCCGGCCGCCCGGGCCGCGCGGGCGCCGTCGAAGTCCTCGCGGCCCGTGCCGACGTGGACGTGGAACACGTCGGCGGGGTGGGCGCGCAGGAACGCCGTCACCGCGGCGGCGAAGCCAGGGTCGCGCGGGTGCGGCAGCGCAGCGGTGCGCACCCCGAGAGCGGCGGCGGCGTCCAGCAGCCGCTGCCCGGCGGGAGTGCCCCACGCCAGCAGGGACACGTCGCGATCGCCGACCATCTCGGCGGCGAGGTCGAGCATGTGCCGGCCCATGCCGGACGGGTCGAACGAGGGGGTGTAGAGGCAGAGCGAGGGCGGGCGGGGGCCGGGTGAGAGGGTCTGCATCTGGTCCTCTTTCTACCCCTGTCACCCCTCCGAGGGGGTAGGCAGACGTCGTGGACCCGGTGCGCGCGCGGCTGCTGGCCGAGCTGGCGAGCAACGCCGAGGCGCTCGCGGACCTCGCGCGCGACCACGACGGCGTCGTCGCGGCGTCGCGGGAGGCCAATGCCGACGACGAGCACGACCCGGAAGGCGCCACCGTCGCCTTCGAGCGGCAGCAGCTCGTCGCGCTGACCGAGCAGGCCCGGGCCACCCGGGCCTCGCTCCTGCAGGCCCTGGTGCAGCTCGACGACGGGACCTACGGCGTGTGCGAGCGGTGCGGAGAGCCGATCGGGGACGAGCGCCTGCAGGCCCGGCCCGGCGCCCGGACCTGCATCGCCTGCGCCCGGCAGCGGCGGTGACGCGCGACCTCACGCGGCTGAGCCGGCCGTTGTCGTTCCTGCTGCGCCACCGCCCCGACGCCGCCGGCCTCGTCCTCGACCCGGCGGGGTGGACCGCGGTCGGCCCCGTCCTCGTCGCGCTCGGGTGCGACCGGGCGACGCTGGAGCAGCTCGTCCGCGAGGACGCGAAGCAGCGCTACGCCCTCGAGGCCGACCGCATCCGGGCCCAGCAGGGGCACAGCGTCGCCGTCGACCTCGGCCTGAGCCCGCAGCGGCCCCCGGAGGTGCTGTGGCACGGGACGGCAGAGCGGTCCCTGCCGGCGGTCCTGCAGCAGGGCCTGCTCCCCCGCAAGCGCACCCACGTCCACCTCAGTCCCGACCCGGCCACGGCGCGCCAGGTCGGGGCACGGCACGGCCGACCCGCCGTGCTGCGTGTCGACGCCGCCGCGGCCTGGCGCGCCGGCCGGGTCTTCCTGCTCACGGGCAACGGCGTCTGGCTCACGAGCGCCGTCCCGCCCGCGTTCCTTCAGGTGCAGCGCTGAGTGCGGTCCTCGCTCAGGGCACCGCACCGGTGTGCGCGCTTCCCGCCTCGGGCCGCTTCGTCACCCGGCCGGCAGCCACGGCCGCGCACCCTTCGGCGACCGACGGGCACTCGTGACGGGTCAGCCGGGACCCGCCTCGACGACGGACGGGTCGTGGTCGGACCGGCCGCTACCCAGGCTGGCCGAGCCCCTCGACGACCTCCACGCCCGGCAGGTCCGCCAGCGCCGCCCCCACCAGCACCAGCTTCGACCGCCGTAGCCCGCTCCCGACGACGACGAACGGCGCCTCCAGGACGGCGGCGTCCACCAGCACCGGCCAGTCCGCGGGCAGCCCGACCGGCGTGATCCCGCCGAACTCCATGCCGGTCGTCTCGACCGTCTGCTCCCGCGGCGCGAACGAGGCCTTGCGCGCGTCGAGCCGCTTGCGCACGACGCCGTTCACGTCCGCGCGCGTCGTCGCCAGCACCACGCACGCCGCGTGGCGAACGTCGTCGCCGCGCTTGCCGGCCACGACGACGCAGTTCGCCGACGCGTCGAGCCCGACGTCGTAGGCGGCGCAGAACGCGGCGGTGTCGGCCAGCTCGGCGTCGATCTCGGCGACCTCAGCCCGGCCCTGCCACGCCTGCAGCGCTGCCAGGACGGGCGGCGCGAGCAGGTCCGGACGGTCCAGGGCGGGCACGAGGGGCAGGCGACCGAGCACCCGAGCACGCTAGCCGGGGCGAGCGGTTCCGCGGGGACTCTGGACACGGTACGGTCACGGCGGGACAGTGCTCGCGACGAGGTCGGCCTGCTCCCCGGCTCCTGGCCCCCTGCAGAAGGACCCTCCGTGCTGCCTCTGCTGCGTCCCACCGCCATGCTCCGCCTGCTGCCCCCGCAGCGCGGCGCCGTCGCGAACGCCCGCGACGGTGCCCGCGTCCTCGACCGCGCCGCCCGAGAGCGCCACGAGCTGGGACGCAGCCAGGCGCGCGCCCTCGGCACCGTCAGCTGGTCGTCGCTGGGCACCGGTCCCGGCCGCCACGCCCTGCACGTGGGGCGGGACGACGCCGACGTCGTCTCCCGGCTGGCCGGCTTCGTGGCCGAGGGACTCGCCGACGGCGACGTCTGCGTCGTCGCGGTCACGCCGTCACACCGAGCGGGTGTCCGTCGACGGCTGGACCTGGCGGGGCTCTCCCCCGCCGTCGACGGCGGCCTGCTGGTCGACGTCGACGCCGCCGGGCAGCTCGCCTGCCTGCTGCGCGACGGTCACCCGGCGGAGGACCTGTTCGAGCGGCACGTCGCCCGTCGGCTCCGGGCCCGCGTGGCCTCGGGCCAGCGGCTGCGGGTCGCCGGGGAGACCGTCGGGCTGCTGGCACAGGACGGGCAGGTCGAGGGCGCCGTCGCGCTCGAACGGATGTGGGGAGGGCTGCAGGACGAGCTGGACTTCCCCCTGCTGTGCGCCACGCCCGCCCTGGCCGAGGACGCGGAGTCCCGAGTGTTCGCCGAGCACACCCACGTGGTGACCACGGTCGGCTGACGCTGGGCCCTACCTGCCCGGCTCCTCCTCGCGGGCGGGCTCCTCCTCCCGCACGCTCGGCAGGGTGCCGCCGTGGACGGCCACGAGCAGCGAGCCGACCCGCGTGGCGGTCGTCCCGACCCGCAGGACCAGCCGGCCGAGCTCGCCGGGCTCGACGGACACGACCTCGAGCTCGCCCGCGACGTAGAGCGTGCCGTCGACGAGGAAGCAGCGGGCACCGCTGAGGCCGACGTTGACGTCGTTGACCTCGCGCAGCACCTTCACCGTGGAGGGCAGGCCGAACGCGGCCGCGGAGCAGACCCGCACCTGCGCCGGGCTGCCGGTCAGCAGCCGCACGACGACCGGCACCTCCCCGACCGGCAGGGTGACGTCGCCGTCGTCGTCCGGCACGAGGAGGGCGGTGCACAGGTCGCGGCGCAGGCTGCGCAGCACGTGCGCCCTCAGGGCGGTCTCGTTCACGCGTCCTCCTCGTCGACGTGCTCGGGTCGCGCGACGGAGCCGCCGAAGGTCTTCACCAGCAGCGGTCCTTCGCGGTGCGCGGTGCTCGAGACCTCTCCGGACAGGCACACGAGGTCGTCGAGGGTCGCCCACTCCCCCACCAGCTCGCCGGCCACGACGACCTTGCGGTCGGCGTGGAAGGCGCGGCAGTGCGACAGCCGCCCGTTGAGGTCGTTCAGCGCCTCGAGCAGCCCGGGGTCGGGCGCGACGTCGGTCACGGCCACGCTGAACACCTCGATGTGCGGCGCCCCGGCACGCGGCCGCACCCGGGCCCACCAGACCGCGCTCGCGTGCTCGACGCCGATGTCGCCGTCGTCGTCCACCTGCAGGTCCTCGGTCTCGAGCAGCTGCTCCATGAGCACCTCGAGGTGGGACTGCACCACGTCCGCCTTCGTCA
>JAOPWW010000472.1 GCA_025965495.1 Frankiales bacterium | reverse complement strand
CGGGCGGCTCCCTGGGGGAGCCGCCCTTCGTGCTGTCCGGGCGCAGGCGAGCGGCGAGCCGCCCGCAAAGCCAGGAGCAGCTCAGCCCAGGACCACCACCCGCCGACCACTGGTGGAACCGGCACTCGTGAGGTTGCCAGCGGCACCCCACACCAGCACGAGACGTCCGCCTACAGCGAACCGGACCGTGGTCCCGAACGTCCCATCGCTGCGAACACGTGCCGTCGCACGGCGCACGAGCTCGCCGTTCTTGACGTAGTACAGCGTCACGGACCTGCCGGCGTAGGCGACGGACGGGGAGACGCGGCCAGTGAGGCTGACCGCGTGCCCGTGCACGACGGCTCCCGTGAACGCCACGACGGGTCGCACCGCGATGACGGCCGACGCACTGCTTCCGGCGCAGTCACTCCGCCGCGCGAACAGGCGCGTGTTGGTCATCGGCTGCAGGCGGACAAGGAGCTGTCCGCTCGCTGGCACCGTCAGAGCCGTCCGGACCAGCCGGTAGGCCGTGCTGGGACGCGCGTAGGCGTACAGAGCGACGGAGGACCCACGCGGCGCCGTGACGATCACCCGGGCAGGGTGAGTCGCGATGACCCGTGCGTCGAGCACCCGCAGGCCCACCCCGCAGGAGTCGGCGAGCCCTCCGGCGGCATCGCCCACCGTGGCTGCCGGCGTCGCGGCTGCGGTCGCCGCCGCCGCTGCGTCAGCCCCTGGGGCCGGAGCTGTCGGGCTCGGCGGCTGTCCCTGTCCGGCCCCTCCCCCCGTGGCCGGAGCCGACGGCACTGCGTCGCCCGCCGAGGTCGGAGTGGCCGTGGTTCCCGGCGTTGCGGAGCCCGAGGGCTCGGGTTGGGGAGGCAGACCGCCGATGCCTCTCGGCCCGGACGTGTTGCCTGTGGCGTCCACGGCAGCGACGAAGTACGTCGCACCGATGGTCGTCGGGCCGTCGAGGTAGGACGTGTCGCTCGTGGTGCCGACAGGGTCGAGGGAGCCGTCGGCGTTCTGCCGGTACACGACGTACGCGGTCGCCGACGGGACCGCGGTCCAGGAGATCCTGGTCCCCTCAGCGCTAGCGAGGACAGACACCTGACCAGGCGCTGGTGGCGGGGTCGTGTCGACGCCGAAGAGCCGCGTCGAGGTGGTTGCGAGACCGTTGTCGCCGCGAGCGGTCACCACCAGCACGTGCGCTCCGTCCGCGAGCGGACTCGTCGGCACGGCGATGTTCCCGTCCTGCACCTTCGTCGTCGCCGGGCGACCGTCGATGCTCGCGGTCGTGACGAGCCGGTCCAACGGGGTGGTCGCGCTGCGGACCGACACGAGGGCGACCGGTGCGCTCAGGGCGACGGTCTCCCGCTCCGCGGGGTAGGCGACGGTGACCTGCGGTGACTGGTCGTCCACGCCGATCGCGAACACTCCCCACGCCGACGTCCGCGCGGTGACCTTCCGGAGGGCGCTGTCGACCGTCGACGGGAGCGCCTGCCAGCCGCTGGCCGTCTTGCGGAAGAGGCGGTAGCCGGAGGGGTCGGTGTCGCCGACCTGGTCCGCGTCGTACGTCAGGGACAGGGTGGCCGGTGCGCTCAGCGCGTGTTCTGCCGTCGCCGTCCACACGGCGCTGACGACCCGCAACCCGTCGACGTCGGTCGGCGCAGTGGGCCGCGCCGACGTCGGCCAGGAGGCCGTGCTGCTGATCGACGTGCCGCTGGGGAGTGCGTCCGTCGGGACGACCAGGGTGATGTGCGGGTTGAACGTCCAGTCGACGACCGTCTGGACCCCGCTCTGCACCGTGGTGGTCACGCTCTTGAGGGCGGACGAGAGCGCTGTCTTCAACTCGCTCCCGATGTTCTTCGCGCTGCGCTCGAAGAAGCCCTTGGCGAGGTCACCACCGTCTGTGCCGACGGGCTCGGGGTGGTCGGCCTTCAGCAGCCAGCCGCCTGACGTGCCGCCCGTCCAGGACTTGGCGACCCACTGCTGGCTGACGGCGCCCAGGACCTCGCCGCTGACGCCGGCGCCGATCCCCACGGCCTTGACCGCGACCTCGGGCTTGACCTGGAAGCCCTCGCGCCGGTCGACGCTGAGGCTTGCCGTCGCGCCCGCCAGGGGTTGCGCCACCGCGGCGAAACGCTCGAAGAGCGAGCGGGCCTCGTCCGCCTTGAACGACGCGTGCTGGTGGGAGCCCGGACCGAGTGCCACCAACGCCTTCACGAACGGCACTTGCGCAGCCAGGGCAGCCACTGCGGGACCCCCGGCAACGGTGACGGTGAACCGGCGCGCCTCGCCCGAGACTGCACACGACTGCTCGGCATCGCACAGGTCCAGCTGCGCCAGCACGGCGGCCGGCTTCCTCGACTGACGGTCCCACTGTGCAGCGATGCGGACCCCCTCTGCTCGGTACACCCGGCTGCCACTGAGCTCCGCCGGATAGCCGAGCAGTCCCAGCTCTAGCCCCTTGGCGCCGAAGACAGCGCTGCTCGCACTCGCCGCGGTCTCGACCAGGCCCTGGGTCGTCCTGGTGTCGACCCCGACGTCGATGGACGCGCCGACCGACACTCCGGCGAACATGTCCACCACGTTGCCGGAGGTCCCCGACCCGTCCTCGTCCGTCGTGCTGAAGAAGGAGACCTTGGGACCTGCGCTCGCAGAGGCTGACACGCCGTAGCCGGCGCCGGACGTCGTCTCGTCGACGAGGCCCGCTTTGCCCAACAGCTGTGCCGCGATCTTGCCGGTCACCCACGACGTCGTCGGGTCGGAGGACAGGTCCTTGAGCTGCAGGAACGGCAGCGCACCTGCGAGTGCGCTGCGCGGAAGGCTCGAGCCGTCCGCGGTGACGGACCCGCCGTGCCAGACCCCGACCTTGGCGGCGTCCTTGGCGGACGCGGCGGAGACTGCGAAAGGACCGAAGTGGGTGCCGAGGTCCACGTCGGTCCCGATCTCGGCTCCCTGCTTGTACGTCAGCGAGGAGGAGACACCCTTTTCGCCCTCGGTGCCGTACTCACCCTCGGTGCCCCGGCTGGCCTTGAGGAAGCCACCCAGCGACACGTCCTCAGCAGTCCCGAGGCCCAGCACGAGGCGGTCCTGCGCGGTGGCCCGGCTCCTGTCCACGCAGAGGAGCTCGAGCTCCGCGCTGCTGACCGGCCCGGCGCTCCCCGTGGTGTCGTGGGCCACCAGCGTCAGCGCGCCGCCGTAGGCCATGACGTCTGTGGCCGACACCTGCACGACGGCCTTGACCGTCTGCCCCGACACCAGGACCGGCGGGTAGAGGTGTGTCCCGAGGGTCACCTGGTAGTCGTGCAGGGGCAGGAACGTGGATCCCAGGTCCGCTGTCGCTGTGAAGCCGGTGGCCGGGGCCGGGCAGGCGGGGGTCCGGGTGGCGGACAGGCTCGCGTGCGGCTCGACCGGCTCCGAGGAGGACTGAGCGGCGACCATCGGGTGGCGCATGAGGTGCCGGCCGGCGACGAGGGAGCTGACGGCGTAGTAGGCCGGCATGCCAGCGGGCGCCGGAACGACCGCGCGCACCTGTCCCGACTCGTCGCCAGGCAGGAAGGTGACTCCTGGCACCGGCGTTGGCGGGAAGTCCGTGTCCGGGTCGGGCGTCGAGTAGACCTCGTAGCCGGAAGCCCCGGGGGTGGCGGCGAAACGCAGCCCGAGCCGGTCCTGAAGGGGCGTGACGGTCAGGGCCAGAGGCGGCTCCACCGGCGGGTGCGCGGTGATCGTGCTGTTCCTCAGGGTGAGACCGCTCGTGTAGCCGACGAAGGCCTTGTCCAGCACGAGGTCGCCACTGAACCCGGGCACGAGCACCAGGTCGCGGGTGAGGGAGGCACCCGGCGCCAGCTCGGGCGTGGAGCTGGCCAGCTCCTGTCGCGGCTGGTAGATGAAGTTGAGCTTCCCCTGCTTCAGCACCTCGAGGGTCAGGTTGTAGACGGGCACGTCCGCGACGTTCTCCAACGACATGCTGACCTGGTACGGAGCGGCCTGGTCGGTGCGGTCGTCCACGTCGGCGGTGAACCGCAGCGCCGAGGCGCCCCAGACGTGCAGCGGCTTCGCCGTGAGCGCCTTGACGTGGATGGCCTCGTCGAAGGGCTGGAGCCGGGCCTCGTAGGTCGCCGACAGGTCGTAGAAGCCCTCGGTGTCGCCCCGCAGGAACCAGGTGGCGGTCGCGCTGCTGCCTCCCGCGACGTCCGGCAGGGTCTGGGTGAGGGACTGCGGCTGCGCCGTCGGCGCGAGGACGAGCCCGCTGGGGGCGTCCAGCGCGACGGACCCGTGGGTCAGGACGAAGTCGCTGTCCGCGAGGTTCGTCACCATCATCGTGACGTTGAAGAACTCCTTGAGCCAGCTCGCCTTCGCCGGGATGATCATCCACACCAGGTGCTGGTCGTCCGCGGTGACGGAGATGTCGTAGCCGCCGTAGGAGAAGTACGCACCCCCTCCGCCGCAGGAGACCCGCACGTCGTTCAGCTCGGGGCACACCGCCCAGCCGCCGTTGCTGGCGTAGCCGCCGAAGCTGGACCCACCTCCGCCGCCGCCACCTCCGCCGCCCCCGCCTCCGTCGCGGAGCAGGAAGGGCAGGTTGACAGTGAACTCGGTGACGTTCTGGTTGGCCGGGTCGGACGGGTCGATCCCGGCGGCCTCGATCTCCTGGATCGTCATCGGGTGGGACGTCAGCGTCGCCGACGCGACCGGGCCGGCCTGCAGCTGGACCGTGGCTGCCGCCTCGCCGTCGACCACCGTCAGCACCGCCTTGCCGGGCACGTAGCCGGCACCCGTCGCGTACACCGTGTACGTGCCGTCGGGCAGGTCGAGCTCCGCGGTGCCGCCGGCGCCGGTGGTCGCCTTGAGCGTCTGCCCCTCAGGCATGACGACCGCCACCGTCGAGCCGCCGAGCGCGACCCCGGACGTGCCCCGCACGGTGACGACCGCCCTGCCGCGCACCGCTGTCACGGGCAGGGAGGCCTGGCCGGTGCTGCCCGTCACGCTGTCGTCGCCGGTGTAGCTCGCGCTCAACTGGTGCGTCCCTGCTGCCAGCCGGGCGAGCGGGATCGTCGCGACCCCGTCGACGTCGAGGACCACGGACCCGAGGGAGGTCCCGGCGTCGGCGAAGGACACCGTGCCCGTCGGCGTCGCGGCACCGGGCGACACGACCGCAACCGACGCAGTCAGCGTGACCTGGTCGCGGCTCGTGGCCGCCGCCGGGACGGCTGTCAGCCTGGTCGTGGTCGCCGCCTTGTCCACGTGCAGCGTCACGGGGACGGAGGTCGACGGGGTGTGCGTCCGGTCGCCGGCGTACGACGCGGTGAGGGCGTGGTCGCCGACGGGCAGGGCTGCGGGCCGGAGCACCGCCTGCCCGGCCGGGTCGAGGGTGGCCGTACCGAGCGTCAGCTGCCCCTCCTTGAGCACGACGGCACCGGTGGGCGGGGCGGCGTCGCCGTCGCTGGCCTGCACGCGGACGGCGACCGCCGCCACCTCGCCGCTCACCGTCGACGCGGGCACGGTGACGGTGGTCCGGGTCGGGTGCAGGACCGTGAGGGTCAGCGGGCCGGCCGTGGAGGCCGCGTGGCGGTCGTCCCCCGCGTAGCCCACCTGCAGCGAGTGGACGCCGGCGGCCAGTCCGGTCACCCGGACGCTCGAGACGCCCGCCCCCAGCACGCCCTGGCCCACCGTCTTGCCGCCCTCGGTCAGCAAGACCGCACCGCTGGCGACGTCGCCGGGTGCGGCGGGAGTCTGCACCCGGACGGTCACGACGCCCTCGTCCTCCAGCGGCACGGAGCGGTCTCCGCCGTCGTAGGTCGTGGTGGTGGCGTACGGGTCGCGGACGACGGTGACGGGCGCGGACGTGCTGGGCAGGTCACCGGTCGAGCCCTCGTAGCTGGCGAGGACCTGGTGCGTACCCGGCGGCAGCAGGACCTCGAGGGTCGCGGCACCCGTCCCGTCCGTGGTGGCGGAGCCCAGGACACGGTCGCCCTCGACGAAGCGCACCGTGCCCGGCTGGCCCGTTCCCCCGGCGACCTGCGCGGCGAGCTGGACGGGGGTCGCTGCCGCACCGTGAGGGGTCGCGACCGAGAGGGTGGTCGACGTGCGGCCGCGCGCCGTGACCGAGACGGGGGCCGAGGCGGTGCCGACAGCACCGTCGCGTCGCGCCCGCACCGTGACGACCTGCTCCTGACCGTTCGGGAGCGGCAGGACGGCGCGCAGCGCAGTGCCCGGCACGACCACCGTTGCCCCGCTGGGCTCGGCGTGCACGACGTACTCGTCGAGCTCGGGCACGCCCAGGTCCGCGGGGGGCGACCAGGCGACCGTCGCCTCGCCCACCCCGGAGGTCGCACTCACACCGCGGGGCGCGCTGGCGGCGCGCACGTCCACCGACACCGTCGCGGTGGCGCTGAGGACCGTGCCGCTGGGCGTCACGATGCGCAGCAGGGGCTGGGCGGTACCGGACTGCGTGTACGTGTGGTCGACGGCGAGCACGGCCGAGGCGTCGCTCAGCGTGCCGCGGACGGCCGAGCTCCCGTCTCCCGGCTCGAGGCTCCAGGAGAACGGGCCAGTGCCACCGCCGAGCACGCGCCCGCGGAACTGCGTGGTGAGCGGCGAGGTGCCGACGGTCGGGCTGGCGCTCAGCTGGGCCCGCAGCACCGGCTCCGCCGCGACGGGCAGGGCGAAGTCCTCATCGGCTCCGGTGGCGGTGCGCCCGACGTCGACCCGGACGCGGGCGGCTGCGTCGAAGCTCGGCTGGTCCCGGTACCAGCGGTAGAGCTGCCCGGGGTAGTTGCACGAGGAGAAGGAGACGCCGTACGCCCCGGCCGGCAGGTCGCCGATCCGGTAGTCGAAGGCGCTGCTGTACGTGCGCGTCAGGGAGCGGCCGTCGAGGGTGGCGTCCACACACACGGTGCGGCTGGGCCGACGCAGGAGACGACCGCTGAGCGCGCCGCCGTCGGGCAGGACGACGTCGATGCCCGGGGTGACCTGACCGACGGTCACGGTCACCGTCGACGGCGTCGTGGAGCGGGCGGCGCTGTAGGAGCCCGGGAGGTGGTCGGTCGCCGCCGCGCAGTCCGACGCCCGGACCGACGTCGAGCCGCTCGGCAGGCTGTGGAGGACGTAGTTGCCGAGGTCGTCGCTCTGCACGGACGAACGCCCGGACGACACGCAAGCGGCGGCGATGCCGACACCACGACCGTCGAGGACGCGGCCGCTGACGGACCCACCGGGCTGGAGGACGAGCGTCGACGACGACGTCTGCGCCCCGCTGCGCACGACCACCGGGTTGCTGTACGAGCCGATGTCGACCGGCAGGCGGTCCCCACCCGAGCAGTCGGTGACCGACCCCGTGTAGCCGCCCGCTGGCAGCCCGGTCAGGACGAAGGAGCCGCTCGCGCCGGAGCGCGCCGTGCCGTAGCCGCTGCCGCCGCTGCGCTGCAGCACGACGCACAGCCCGGTCAGCGGCTGCCCCTCCGGGGTCTGCAGGCTCCCCGTCAGCGAGCCGCCGTCGACCGTCGTCACGTCCACGCCGGCGCTCGGCCTCGCGGCGGTGACGGTCACGGCCCGTGCTGCGGCGTAGTCGGTGCCGGTGGGTGCCCAGGTCGGGGCGCGGCCCGAGGCCGGTGCGCCGTAGCAGTCCTGCACGATCACGCGGTAGGCGTCGTCCGCCAGGGCGTGGACCGCGTACGTGCCGTCGGCCGCGGTCGTGGCGGAGCCGTAGTGGTCGGTGCCCTGCGCCTGGACGCACGCACCGGCGACCACCGCGCCGCTGCCGTCGTGGACCGTGCCGCTCAGGGTGCCGCCCAGGGCGAGACGTGCGTCGACACCGGCGACCTCCTGCTCCGCCGTGACGTGCACGAGGTCAGCGCTCTCCGGCTCCGCCCGCTGGTGTGCGTACTGCGTCAGGTGCGTGCCGGCCCCACAGTCCCTGAACTCGACGCTCACGTCACCGGCTGGCAGGCCCGGCACCGTGTACCGGCCGTCGGCGGCTGCGGACCGGCCGCCGAGGTAGCTGCCGCTGGCGTCGTAGACCGTCGCGCAGGCGCCGGCGAGCGCCTGCCCGTCCTCGTCGATGATGCGCCCCGAGAGGTGGCCGCCGAGGCTCAGCGCGATGTCGATGCCCGTCACGGACGAGGTGCCGGTCATCGAGACGAGGCGGGCAGCCTGGTAGTCCCTGGTGCCGGGGTAGTAGGCCGTGACCACGTCTCCGGTGCCACAGTCGTTGAACGTCACCCGGTAGCTGCCGGGGCTGATCCCGGTGATCGTGTAGCGGCCGTCCGTGCCCACGAGGGCGCCGTTGCCGTACGCCTGGTAGCGGACGTCGTAGGGCTGCGTGCTCGAGGCACTGACGCAGACCTTCTGGTCGTTGAGGTGCGGCACGGTGACCGTGCCGCTGATGGTGCCGCCCTTGACCATGACCGCGTCCAGGCCGCTCCTGCCGGCGCCGGCTGCCACCGAGACGGCCGTCGCCTGCCGTGTGTCGGAGGCGCCGTCGTAGAAGACCGTGGCGAGGCCGCGGGCGCCGCAGTCCCGGAAGGTCAGGCCGTACTCGCCGGCGACCGGCTGGACCGACCAGCTGCCGTTCGTGCCGGTCCGGGCGTCGTAGGACGACGTCGTCGAGCCGACGTGCACGCAGACGTCGGGCAGTCCCGTGCCCTGGGCGTTGCGCACGACGCCGGACAGCGTGGAGGCGGGTGCCGGGGTCGCCTGCCCGGAGGCCGGTACCGCCTGTGCGGGTACGGCGAAGCCGAGCGCGAGCAGGAGGCCGGCGAACCCGGCGAGCAAGCGGTACCTGGCGTGGTGCGACACGAAGTCCCCCGGCGGTCCTGTACCCGCGACACCGGGCAGCGGACGCCGAAGGTAGGGGCACCGGCTCGTAGCGCGAAGGCGTTCCGCCAGGACCGCTCGGACCTTTGACCGCAAGGGTCCGCCATGTCCGGAACTTCCTGCGACTGGCAGACGTGCCGGGGCTTGCAGAGAAGTCCTCGGCACGCTCAGGACCCGACTTGAGCGTCTTCCGGGCAGCAGTTCGACCAGGTCCGCCCGACAGCCGGTATGGGTCACGCGTGGACCGGTACCGGGCACGCCTCGGGGGCGGCCCGACGTTCGGACCGCCCCCGAGGTCGTGGCTAGAAGATCGCCGTCGGGCGAGCCTTGCCGTTGTTGCTCACGCCGGCCGCATTGGTCAGGGTCTGACCGGTCCGGGTGAGGAACCCGAAGGTGCCCGAGCCGGTGAAGGTGCGCGGGATCCGGTAGGTGCCGGTGCTGTCGGTCTTGATCTGGGTCGCGATGATCTCGCGGCCGCTGGCGACGCGGTACAGCGTGATGAGCTGACCCGCACGGCGCGGCAAGATGCGGCCCTGGAAGGTGTACTTCCGGACGCCGTTGCGCACGACCGTCAGGCTCAGCGCCGTCCGAACGTTCACGACGAACTGCTGGGTGGTGACGGTCGTGCCGACGACCCGCGCGAACAGACGGGTGTTGGTCCCGGGGGTGATCCGGAAGACCACCCGGCCGTTCTCGTCCAGCGCGGTGCCCGGCCGGACGACAGCGAAGTCGGTGTTGGGCCGGCTGTAGGCGACCAGCTCGACGACGGTGCCGGGCGTGCCGGTCACCGTCACGACGGACTGGACGCCGGGGGTGATCACCGTCGGGGCGACGGTCGCGCTGATCGGGCCGACCGGGGTGCCGGGCGTGTTGGTCGGCGTCGGGGTCGGGCTACCGGCCGTCGGCGTCGCGCTGGGCGACGTCGACACCGTCGGCGAGGCCGAGGGGGTGGCGGACGCGCTCGGCGTGGGAGCGACGGCCGTGGTGGGCGTCGTAGAGATCAGGGCGAAGTCCTCGAGCGACGTCGGGGCGTTCTGCGCCGCTCCGTTCGCCCCCGTCAGTGCGGTGGCCGCACCGGTGTCGAGGTTGACGCGGTAGAGCTGCAGAGCGGTCGCGGCGACGGCGGCGCTCGTCGTCGTCGCGGCCTGAGCAGTCGTGGACAGCAGCGCGAAGGCGGCGTTGCCGGAGGCGGCGATGTCCAGGCCGGTGTTCAGGGCGACGTCGCCGATGCCAAGCGGTCCGACGGTCGTGAGGACGCCGTCGTTCGGCGGAGCCTGGCGGACCAGGACGTCCTTGGCCGTGTCGAGGTCGTAGAGCGTGGTCGCGGTGGGCGTCGCGCTGCTGCTGCCGGTGTAGCCCGCGCCCGTCACGGCGGGGACGGTGGTGGCGTTGGCGTCGGTGGTCGCGTAGTTCAGTGCCGTGTCGTTGGTCGCGGCACCCGTGTCGGGGTTGACCCGGAGGTTCTGGCGGGTGTCGCTGACGATGCGGAGGCGGTCGACCATCGGGTTGAAGTCGACACCGAAGCTCGTGCCCTGCAGCGGGATCGAGATGGCGGCGACGGCGGTCGCGGTGATCGGGGCGTCGTTGGCCGCCGGCGCCGAGAGGCGGTAGAGCGTGCTGGTGCCGGCGGTCGTGTTGCGGGCCACCGCGTACAGGACGCCGGTCTGCGGACGGACGTCGATGCCGACGAGGTCGTCGCCGGGCGTCACGCCGACGACGAGGCTGGTGCTCGTCACGGTGGAGACGTCGTTGACGGAGAACTTCGTGATGGTGTCGTTGCTGGTGAGGCCGTAGGCCAGGCCGGCCTCGTCGTCGACGATGCCGAACGTCGTCGCCCGGCCGGCGTTGCCGACGGTCGCGCCGGACAGGGTGACCGTGGCGGTCTCGCGGCCCTCGGTGAAGTCGTCCTGGGTGGTCTGGACCGTGAAGACGCGGCTGGTCTCGTTGGCGCCGAACGAGAGCGTGCCCGTCGAGGTGGAGAAGTCGGTGCCGGCGGTCGCGGTGCCTCCGGTGACGGTGTACGTGACGTCCGCGGCATCGGCGGCGTCACCGCTGCGGGTGACGGTGACGGTGGCGGCGCCGCCCTCCGTGACGTCGGAGACGGCGGCGGTGAAGCGCGGGCTGGCGACGGTGATGTCCTGGACGGCCTGGCCGCCGAAGGTGCCGACCTGCTGGGCCGCACCCGTCGTCAGGCTGACCGTGTAGAGCGCGGTGGCCGTGCCGGCGCTGAGCGCGGCGTAGGCGGTGCCGGTGGTCGCGGAGATGTCGAGGCCGGCGTCGGTGATGCCGAGCTGCCCGAGGCTGCCGATGGTGTTGAGGGTGCCCGCGTTCGGCGGGTCCTGGCGGACCAGGGTGCCTCGCGCGATGTCGATGTCGTAGAGGGTCGTGGAGGCCGCACCCTGCACGTTGCTGGTGTAGCCGGCGCCCGCGACGTCGGGGGTGGTGCCCGCGCCGGGGTCGCCCGCGGCGTAGGAGACGGCGGTGTCGGTGGTGGCCGCGCCGGTGTCGGGGTTGACCCGCAGGTTCTGCTCGCTGTCGCTGACGATGCGCAGGCGGTCGACGGTGGGGTTGAAGTCGACGCCGAAGCGCGTGCCGCTCAGGGCGGTGCTGACGGCCGCCACCTGGGTGGCCGCGCCGGTCGCCGGGTTGACGACGTAGAGCGTGCCGGCGTTGGTGGCCGACTTGGTCAGCGCGTAGAGCTGCCCGGTGGCCGGACGGACGTCGATGCCGACGACGTCCGCGCCGTTCACGCCCGTGATGGGGATCGGGGTGGAGACGGTGCCGGGCGCCTGGGCCCGGAAGCTCACCAGGGCGTCGGTGGCGGTGAGCCCGTAGACGAGGTCGCCACCAGGGGCGGCGGAGGCCGACGTCGACAGGGCGACGCCTGTCCCGCCGGCGAGCGCCAGCGTGGTGAGGGCCGCGAGGACCCTCGTGCGGTTCGTGGTTCCGGTGTTCACCGGCGTACCTCCAGGTAGGAGCGGGACGGGGCAGGGGCCCACACTTCCTAGAACGTACGGATGTCCGGTTGGTCGCGCTCGTCCATGAGACTCCGATGAGAACGGGCTCGACCTCGGACACGCCTCAGGGGCGGCCCCTTGCGGGACCGCCCCTGAGGTCGGTGTGGTGCGGGTCTAGCGGTGGTGCAGAGGTCGATCTAGAAGATCGCGGTCGGGCGAGCCTGGCCGTTGTTGCTGACGCCAGCGGCGTTCGTCAGCGTCTGGCCCGTACGGGTCAGGAAGCCGAAGGTGCCGGAGCCGGTGAACTTGCGCGGGATGAAGTACGTGCCCGAGCTGTCGGTCTTGATCTGGCTCGTGAGGATCTCACGACCACCGGCGACGCGGTACAGCGTGATGAGCTGGCCGGCGCGACGCGGGAGGATGCGGCCCTGGAAGGTGTAGGCCCGCTTGCCCGTGCGGACGACCGTGAGGCTCAGAGCCGTACGGACGTTCACGACGAACTGCTGCGTGGTGAAGCTGGTGCCGACGACGCGGGCGAACAGACGCGTGTTGGTACCGGGGGTGATGCGGAAGACGACCGTGCCGTCGCTACCGATGGCCGTACCCGGACGGACCGTCTGGAAGGTCGTGTTCGGGCGGCTGTAGGCGACGAGCTCGACGACGGTGCCGGGGGCACCGGTCACCGTGATGACCGACTGGACACCGGGCGTGATCGTGGTCGGGGAGACCGTGGCGCTGATCGGGCCCTGCGGGGTG
>JAOPWW010000459.1 GCA_025965495.1 Frankiales bacterium | reverse complement strand
CCTCCTCCTGCCCGGGCCGGCCGTCGTCAGACGTTGAGCCCGTACTCCAGGGCGATGCCGCGCAGGCCCGCGGCGAAGCCCTGCCCGACGGCCCGGAACTTCCAGTCGCCGCTGTGCCGGTAGAGCTCCCCGAACACCATGGCCGCCTCGGTGCTGGCGTCCTCGGACAGGTCGAACCGGGCGAGCTCGGTGCCGTCAGCGTCGTTCACGACCCGGATGAACGCCTCGCGCACCTGGCCGAAGCTCTGCCCGCGCTCGGCCGCCTCGTAGATCGAGGCGCTGAAGACGACCTTCTCGACCTCGGCGGGCAGGGCGGCGAGCGCGACCGTGATCCGCTCGTCGTCGCCGGCCGTCTGGCCGGTAAGCTCGTCGCCGAGGTGGCGGACGGCGCCGTCACCGGAGACGAGGTGGCCGTAGAAGACGAAGTCCTGCTCGCCCCGGGCCTTGCCGGTCGCGGTGCACAGGATGGCGGAGGCGTCGAGGTCGAACGGCTGCCCGTCGGTGGTGCGGGCCTGCCAGCCGAGGCCGACCGTGACGGCGGTCAGCCCCGCGGAGCCCGCCTCCTTCGTCAGGGAGATGTTGCCGCCCTTGGCCAGCGAGATCGCCACGCGCTTCCTCCTGCTGTCGTCCTGCTGTCGGCTGCTGCGGACTGCTGTCGTCCTGGTGCGGGCGGCCCGGTCCGGGCGCCCGGCGCCGAGCCTGCCACGGCGCGCCCCCTGGTCCGGTCGGGCGCGGGCGGGCACGCTGCTGGTGTGCCCGACGCCTCGCAGACCGACGCCCCCCGCCCCTCCGGCCTCCGCCGCCTCGACGACCGCGTCCTGGGCCGCTTCCGCCGCCCCGCGGGGTCGTCCGGCCGGTCGGGGCCTGCCGACGTGCTGGCCGCCGTCGTGCGGGTGGCGCAGCTCGTCCTGGTCGTGCTCGCCCTCGTGCTGCTGCTCGCCATCGCCGCCGTCGTGCTGCCGACCGACGAGGACAACGTGCTGGTCCGGGGCGTGCTCGACGCCGCCCTGCAGGTCGCCGGTCCGTTCGCGACGGTGTTCGACATCGCCGGGCGCAACGCCCGCGCGGCGGCGAACTACGGCCTGGGTGCCGCCGTCTACCTGCTGGCCGCGAAGCTCCTCGGCCGGCTGTCGCCGAAGCGGTGACCCGCGTCGACGTCGTCGTCGAGGCGACGGCGAAGAGGGCCTTCGCGAGCGCGCTCGGCTGGCCGGGCTGGTGCCGCCCGGGCAGGGACGAGGCGGCCGCGCTGGAGGCGCTGCTGGCCTACCGCGACCGCTACGACGTGGTCGCCCGGGAGGCGGGTCTCGTGCTGCCGGCCGACCCCGAGCTGCACGTCGTCGAGCGGCTCGAGGGCACGGCGACGACCGCCTTCGGCGCGCCGGACGTGCCGGCCGCGGACGAGGCCGGACCCGCGACGGCGCAGGACGTGGCCCTGCTCGAGGCGTCGTGGCGGGTCCTCGACGACGTCGCGGCCGCGGCGCCGGAGCAGCTGCGCAAGGGCCCGCGCGGAGGTGGGCGGGACCGGGACGCGGTCGTCGCGCACGTCACGGAGGCGCAGCACGCCTACGCCCGCAAGGTCGGGGTGCGGCTGACGCCGGCGGAGCGGGCCGACACCGCGCGCGCCCGGGCCGAGCTGCTGTCGGCGCTGCGAGCCGGGGGCGGCGACCGCTACTGGGTGCGGCGCTGCGCCTGGCACGTGCTCGACCACGCCTGGGAGATCGAGGACAAGGGTGTGGGGGACCAGGCCGACGGTGCCTAGGGTGCGCCCATGACGACCCTCGCCTTCGACGGCCTCACCAAGCGGTTCGGGGCGACGACGGCGGTCGACGGGCTGACCGCCACGGTGCGGGACGGCCGGGTGACGGGCTTCCTCGGACCGAACGGCGCCGGCAAGACCACCACCCTGCGGATGCTGCTGGGCCTGGTCACCCCGACGGCGGGGACCGCCACCTTCGACGGCCGCCCCTACGCCGCGCTGCAGCGGCCGCTGCAGGAGGTCGGGACGCTGCTGGAGGCGACCGGCTTCCACCCCGGCCGGACCGCGCGGGACCACCTGCGGGTGCTCGCGGTCGCGGCCGGCCTCCCTCAGGGCCGGGCCGACGAGGTCCTGCGCGCGGTCGACCTCGCGCCGGCCGCCGGCAAGCGGGTCGGGCAGTTCTCGCTCGGGATGCGCCAGCGGCTCGGCCTGGCCGCCGCCCTGCTCGGCGACCCGCCCGTGCTGGTCCTGGACGAGCCGGCGAACGGGCTGGACCCCCAGGGCATCCGCTGGCTGCGCGACACGCTGCGCGCGCTGGCCGCCGAGGGCCGCACCGTCCTGGTCTCCAGCCACGTGCTGCCCGAGGTGGAGCAGACCGCGGACGACGTCCTGGTCGTCCACCGCGGCCGCCTGGTCCGCGCGGGGACGGTCGCCGAGCTCCGGTCCGAGGGCGGGACCCGCGTCCGCACCCCCGACGCCGACCGGCTGGTCGCCGCCCTGCAGCAGGCCGGTCACGCCGTCCGCCGCGACGACGGCGACCTCCTGGTCGGCGCGCCCGCCCCGGTCGTCGGGCAGGTCGCCCTGCAGGCCGGGGTCGTGCTGCACCTGCTCGAGGAGCAGGGCGGCGGCCTCGAGGAGGTCTTCCTGCAGCTCACGGCCGACGCCGTCCCCGTCCCGGCGCCGGTCTGGGGCGCGGCGTGAAGGCCCTCGTGCAGGCCGAGCTGCTCAAGCTCCGCACGGTGCGCCTGCCCGCGACCCTGCTGCTGGTGACGCTCGCGCTGGTCGCCCTCAGTGTCTGCGCCACCGTCCTCACCGCCGGGCGCACCGGCGCCCCGCTCGGGGCGCACGACCCCGACCTGTTCCGCGTCGCCCTGTCCAGCGCGAGCGCGGGCACCACGATGCTGCTCGTGCTCGGGATCCTCGTGCTGACCCAGGAGTTCCGGTTCGGCACCGCCACGCCGTCGTTCCTCGTGACGCCGCGGCGCGAGCGCGTGCTCGTGGCCAAGCTCCTCGCGATCACCCTCGTCGGCGCCCTGTTCGCAGCGGTGTCCGTGCTGTTCGCCGCGGCCCTGTCGGTCGGCCTGCTGCGGCTGCGCGGGCTCGACGTCGTGCTCGAGGGACCGCTGACCCGGACCGTGCTCGCCGACCTGCTGGTCGTGGTGCTGTACGGGCCGATCGGGATAGCCGTGGGCGCGCTGGTGCGCAACCAGGTCGCGGCCGTCGTCGGGGCCCTGGCCTACAGCTTCGTCGTGGAGAACCTGCTCGTCGCGCTCCTGCCCGACGTCGGGCGCTGGCTGCCCGGCGGGGCGTCGGCGGCGGTGCTGCAGCTGGGCGACGTCGCCACCACCCGGGGCGAGCTGCTCCCGCCGCTGGGCGGTGCGCTGCTGCTCGTGGCCTACGCCGTGGTGCTGTCGCTGGTGGCGGCCCGGCTGACCCTGCGGCGCGACCTGGCCTGAGGCAGGGCGGCGCCTGCACGAGGTGTGCTCCGCCGACGCCCAGGGGATGCTTCCCGGACACCCGGTGTCCACCCGGGCGTACCCCCCTGTTCCGGGAGCCGCTCGTGCACGTGCTCGCCCTGCCCGCCGCCCTGCCGGCCGGCTTCGCCGGCGCCCTCGGCGTGGACCTCGTGGCCCTGGTCGCGCTCATGGCGCTGCTCGCCTGGCGCCGCGACGGACGGGCCACCGACGGGCTCACCGCGTGCGTCGCCTTCAACGTCGGGCTGTTCTGCGTCTGCCAGGTGCTCACCTCCGTCGACCTGGGCGTCGGCGCGGGGTTCGGCCTGTTCGCCGTCCTGTCGATCATCCGCCTGCGCAGCGACGTCTTCACGCAGGGCTCGCTCGCCTACGTCTTCAGCGCGCTCGTGCTGGCCCTGGTCACGGGCTTCCCGGGCGTGCCCGTGTCGCTGTCCGCGAGCCTCGCGCTGCTCGTCGTCGTCACGGTCACCGCCCTGGAGCTGCTGCGCGGGAGCTCCGCCTCGGTGCAGACCTGCACCGTCGTGCTCGACATCGTGCAGCCGCACCGCAGCGGCCTGGTGGCCGAGCTCGAGCGCCGCCTCGGCCTGACCGTC
>JAOPWW010000138.1 GCA_025965495.1 Frankiales bacterium | reverse complement strand
AGCTGCACCTGCTGGAGAACAACACCCTGGCCCTGGCGATGCGCGGGAAGGGCAAGTCCGCCGGTGACTAGGGCGCGGTCGTCGTCGACCGGTGCGGGCGCCCCGGGACGGCGGCGGAACATCAGCGGACCACGAGCGGCCGGGTCTCGACCGCTACGGACGGCGCGACCCGCGGGATCTCCGCGGCCTCGGGCCGGTTGGTCTCCACGACCCGGCCACCGGCGCGGCGGGCGTGGCCGAGCGCCTGCTGCGCGGCGTCGAGCAGGTCGGCCGCCGAGGCGGGGGCCGACAGCCATCCGACGCCCACCGACAGGCGGGGGGCCTCCAGGGTGGAGCCCGGCTCGGCGCGCTCCCCGGCCCGGGCGTCCGCGAGCGAGCGGGCCAGGACCCGCCGGGCGACCACGAGGGCGCGGGTCAGGTCGGTGCGCGGCAGCACGAGGGCCACCTGGTCGACGCCGAGCCGCGCGAGCAGGTCGCTGCGCCGGGAGGCCGCCACGAGGATCTCGGCGGTCCGCAGCAGGTGCAGGTCGCCGGCGAGGTGCCCGTGGACGTCCATGAAGCGGGTCAGGCCGTCGAGGTCGAGCACGACCAGGCTGGGAGCGCCGTAGCGGGCGGCCGACAGCACCTCGTGGGTGAGGTGCTCGACGAGGACGGCCCGGGTCAGCAGGCCGGTGAGCGGGTCGCGCGTCGGCGCGTGGGAGCCCGCGGTGGGCGCGGCGCGCTCGGTGGTGAGCGCCCCCACGCCGGACCGCAGCGCCTGCTCGAGACAGGAGGTCAGCCGCGGGACGGGTCCCCCGGCCGCCTGCTCCAGGGGCGCCCGCAGCGACAGGAGGTCCTCGACGAGGGCAGCGGCGTCGTGGCCCTGCTGGGCCCGCAGCACACCGAGGCCGGCGGCCGCCTCGGCCAGGCCGACCGACGGCGGGGCGTCCGCGGCGGCGGACAGCAGCACGCCGCGCAGCAGCTCACCGGCGACCCACGGGACGGGGTCGCCGAAGCGGGCGCCCCAGGCCGCCAGCACGCGGCGCGCGAGCTCGTCGTCCAGCAGCGCGTCACCGCTGCGCGCAGCGCGCTCCCTCGAGTCCGTTCCCACCGGGACCCGTCGGCGCGGCGCCCGGACTGTTGAGCGGCAGGAGCTCCGCGCGACACGCCGGCGTGTCGCTCCCGGGATCCCGTGAGTCACAGCAGTACCTTCCGACCCTCTTGTCACACCCGTCCCACGGCGCGTACGGTCGCCGCGGGTCGTCGCGCTGCTCCTGTCCCGTCCCCGTCCGGGGGCGCGGCCCGGGAGAGCCGTCCGACCCGCCCTCGCCACCCGACGCGAGGTCGTTGCCGACCCACTCCACTGCCGTCTGGGGACCCCCGCATGCTCCGCTCGACCCTGTTCCGCCTGCCGACCGCCGTGCGGTCGCTCGCGGCCGTCGCCCTGCTCGCCGTCGTCGTGACGGCCGGGGCGCCGTCCTTCATCCGGGTCCGTTCCGGTGACACGCTGTCCGAGATCGCCCAGCGGCACGGCACGTCGGTCGCGCAGCTGCGCGCGCTCAACGGCCTGCAGGGCAACGGGATCTTCGCCGGGGAGCTGCTCAAGGTGCCGGGCAGCGGCAGCCGGAGCAGCGGCCGCACGGTCGAGCGGGGCTACACGGTCCGCTCCGGTGACACCCTGTCCGGCATCGCGAAGCGCTACGGCGTCACCACCCGCACGATCCGGGTCCGCAACCGCCTCACCGGCGCGCTCCAGGTCGGGCGGCGCCTGGCCATCCCCGTCCGGGTCGGCGGCTCGTCGTCGTCGTCCTCGTCGTCGTCGTCCGGCAGCCGGGCGTCGGTGCCCTCCAGCGTCAGCGCGTCGGCCGCCCACCACCGCGCCGTGCTGCGCCACCGCGCCGTGCCGAGCAAGGCGACCGTGCGCGCCATGGTGGCCAAGGCCGCCCGCAAGCACGGCGTCAGCCCCTCGCTGGCCCTGTCGGTGGCCTACCACGAGAGCGGCTTCCAGCAGCGCGTCGTGTCCGGCGTCGACGCGATCGGCGTCATGCAGGTCCTGCCGAGCACCGGTCGGGTCCTGAGCCGGCAGTCCGGGCGCCATCTCGACCTGCTGAAGGCCCAGGACAACGTCACCGCGGGCGTGCTCCTGCTCAA
The DNA here is from genome assembly GCA_025965495.1 of Frankiales bacterium. Taxonomy (GTDB): domain Bacteria; phylum Actinomycetota; class Actinomycetes; order Mycobacteriales; family SCTD01; genus RYN-122. Next base: position 2,950 of record JAOPWW010000138.1, on the reverse strand, counting down.
GCAGCTGCTGCGGGCGACCGGCAGCGAGCGGATGGCGCTGGCCGGCTACTACCAGGGCCTGGGGTCGATCGCGAAGAAGGGCCTGCTGCCGCAGACGCACTCCTACATCGCCAGCATCGGCTACCTGCGGCCGCGCTTCCTGCACGGCTGAGCCGCGCGGCAGCAGGGCCGGACGCCGTGTCCCGCCTACAGTCGGGCGTCGTGGAGCCCGGTGGTGAGGCGCGTGCGCAGACGACGGCCGACCCCCTGGTGGGTCGGCTGCTCGACGGGCGCTACCGGCTCGACGCCGCGCTGGCCCGCGGCGGCATGGCGACGGTGTACACCGCGACCGACACCCGGCTCGACCGCGAGGTCGCCGTCAAGGTGATGCACCGGGCGCTGGCCGACGACCCCGACTTCGTCGCCCGCTTCACCCGCGAGGCGCGGGCGGCGGCCCGGCTCTCGAGCGCCGAGGTCGTCTCGGTCTACGACCAGGGCACCGACGGCGCGACCGGCCTCGCCTACCTGGTGATGGAGCACGTCCGGGGCGGCACGCTCCGCGACCTGCTCCGCACCCAGGGCGCGCAGGCGCCGGCCCGCGCCGTCGCCCTGCTCGAGCCGGTGCTGCGGGCGCTCGCCGCCGCGCACGCCGGCGGGCTCGTCCACCGCGACGTGAAGCCCGAGAACGTCCTGCTCGGGGACGACGGCCGCATCAAGGTCGCCGACTTCGGCCTCGCCCGCGCGGTCGAGGCCAGCACCCTCACCGCCACGACCGGGCTGATGATGGGCACGGCGGCCTACATGGCCCCCGAGCAGGTCGACACCGGGGAGGCCGACCCCCGCAGCGACGTCTACGCCGCCGGCGTCGTGCTGTTCGAGCTGCTGACCGGGGCGCCCCCGTACGGCGGCAACAGCTCGGTCCGGGTCGCCTACCGCCACGTCCACGAGGACGTCCCCGCGCCGAGCACGCTGGTCGCCGGGATCCCGCCGTCGCTGGACGAGCTCGTGGTCCGGGCCACCCGGCGCGACCCCGCGGCCCGGCCGCCGGACGCCGGCGCCTTCCTGGCCGAGCTCCAGCACGTCCGGGAGCTCCTGCCCGTCGTCCCGCCGCAGGCCGCCCTCCCGACGACGGCGGTCCAGCGCACGATGGTCGCGCCCCGACCGGTCGCACCTCCTGCTCCTCCAGCGAGGGCCCGGGCCCGGCGCGGCCCGCTGGTCGGCCTGGTCGTGGCGCTCGCCGCGGTCGCGGCCCTGCTCGGCGGCTGGTACCTCGGCGCCCGCTCGGTCGCGGTCCCCCGCGTGCTCGGGGTCGCCGCCGAGACCGCCACGCAGCGGGTCGAGGCGGCCGGGTTCCGCGTGCGGACCCGCCAGGGCTTCAGCGAGACCGTCCCCGCGGGCGCCGTCGCCGACCAGGACCCCGACCCGCGGCGCGAGGCCCGCAAGGGCAGCACCGTCACGCTGGTGCTGTCGAAGGGCCCGGACCGGCGGGTGCTCCCGCCGCTGGTCGGGCTGTCCCAGGAGGCCGCGACCGACCGCGTCACCCGCCTCGGGCTCCGGGTCGGCACCGTCTCCCGGGCCTACTCCTCGCGTCCGGTCGGCCAGGTCGTGGCCGTGGGCGCCCCCGTCGGCACCGCCCTGCGACCCGGCAGCCCGGTCAACCTCACGGTCAGCAAGGGCGTCGAGCTGCTCCGGGTCCCTTCCACAGTCGGGCGGACCCAGGCCGACGCCGGCCGGACCCTCGAGGACGCCGGGTTCCGGACCGCCGTCGACGAGGTGTTCAGCGAGACGGTCGACAAGGGCGCCGTCGTCGCGCAGGACCCGCCGGGCGGGGAGCTGCCGCGGGGCGGCCGGGTCACGCTGCAGGTGAGCAAGGGCCCCGAGCGGATCGTCGTGCCCGACCTGTCCGGTCTCACCGACGCCCAGGCGAAGGCGAGGCTCGAGGGCCTCGGGCTGAAGGGACGGGGGGTCACGCCCCCCTTCTTCGGCGGCGACACCGTCAGCCGGCAGGACCCCTCCCCCGGGAGCCGGGTCAAGCGCGGTTCGACCGTCAGCTACCTGCTGACCTGAGGCCCCAGGTCGGTCTGGTCTACTCCGCAGGTGCCTCCCCGCAAGCCCTCCGCCGTCGGCTCCCACGTCCCCGTCGGCGGTGGCCTGGGCAAGGGCCTCGACTACGCCCGGGAGATCGGGGCCCGCGCCGTCCAGGTCTTCGTCTCGAACCCGCGCGGCTGGGCCCCGAGCGCGGGCGACCCCGCGCAGGACGAGGCCTTCCGGGGCCGCTGCACCGACGACGGCGTCCCCTCGTTCGTGCACGCCCCCTACCTGGTCAACTTCGGCTCCCCGACCGAGGCGACCCTCACCAGGAGCGTCGGCGCCGTGCGGCACGCCCTCCAGCGGGGCGCCGCGATCGGCGCCAAGGGCGTCGTCGTGCACGCCGGCAGCGCGGTCGCGGGCTCGCACCGCGAGGACGCCATGGCCCAGCTGCGCACGCACCTGCTGCCGCTGCTCGACGAGCTCGACCCCGACGGCCCCCGGCTGCTGGTGGAGCCGACGGCGGGGGGCGGCCAGGCGCTGGCGGCCACGGTGCAGGACCTCGGGCCCTGGTTCGCCCAGCTCGACGACCACCCGATGCTCGGCGTCTGCCTCGACACCTGCCACGCCTTCGCCGCCGGCCACGACCTCGCCGCCCCGGGCGGGATGAAGAAGACCCTGGACGCCCTGGTCAAGACGGTCGGGCGCGGCCGGCTCGGGCTGGTCCACGCCAACGACAGCAAGGACCCGCTCGGCTCGGGGCGCGACCGCCACGAGGCGATCGGCCAGGGGATGATCGGCAAGGACCCGTTCACGGAGCTGTTCCGCCACCCCGCGACCCGGGGCGTCCCCGTCGTCGTGGAGACCCCCGGCGACGCCGCCAGCCACCGCCGCGACCTCGAGCTGCTCTGCGCGCTGCGCGACGGCTGACCTGGCCCGGGGT
>JAOPWW010000134.1 GCA_025965495.1 Frankiales bacterium | reverse complement strand
CCACGACCTTCACCGGCTGGCTCACCTGGGGCGACCCTGCGGGAGGCACGCTGCAGCGCCTGCAGGAGCACCTCACCTACACCGGCTACGCCGTCCTGCTGGCCTGCGCCGTCGGCCTGCCGCTCGGCCTGCTCCTCGGTCACCAGCACCGCGGCGGCGCGCTGGCGGTGAACCTGTCGAACGTCGGTCGCGCGGTGCCGACCCTCGGCGTCGTCATCCTGTTCGCCGTGTCGCCCGTCGGTGCCGGCACGCTGGGCATCGCGCTGGCGCTCGCCCTGTTCGCGCTGCCGCCCGTGCTGACGAACACGTTCGTGGCCGTCAGCTCGGTCGACCCCGACGCCGTCGAGGCGGCCCGCGGGATGGGGATGAGCACCGCGCAGGTCGTGCGCCGGGTGGAGCTGCCGCTGGCCCTGCCGCTGATCGCGGCCGGCGTGCGCAGCGCCGTCCTGCAGGTCCTCGCGACGGCGGTCCTGGCCGCGGCGGTCGGCGGCGGCGGCTTCGGCCGGTACCTCATCGACGGCCTCGGGAGCCAGGACTACCCGCAGCTGCAGGCGGGCGCGGTGCTCGTCGCAGCGCTCGCCCTGCTGGTGGAGGTGCTGCTCGCCGGCCTGCAGCGCCTCGTCGACCCGGTCGCCCGCGCGCGTCGCGCCCAGGGCCGCGTCCGCCGCTGAGGCGGGCGCCACACCCGGGGACGCGGCCACGACACGCTGCGGGGACCGTGGGACGCTCGTGGACGACGTCGACCCGACACGCGTCCGTCCGGACGGGCGGACGGGACACAGAAGGCCACCTCCCATGCGCACTCGCCTGCCCGCACGTCTCCTGCTCGTCGGCCTCGCCCTCACGGCGGCCGCCGGCTGCGGCTCCAGCTCGGGCGGGGGGACGTCCCGCATCGCGCCGGCGGCCGGCGCCTCGGCCGGCGGCAACGCCCTGCCGACCTCCGGCGGCAAGGGCCCGCTGGCCATCGCGTCCGCGAACTTCCCGGAGAACCAGATCCTCGCCGAGGTCTACCGTCAGGCCCTCGCGCGCGCCGGCTACCAGGCCACCGTCAAGTCGCTGACGACCCGCCCGGTCATCCTCAAGGCGCTCGCCTCCGACGACGTGCAGGTCGAGCCGGACTACGTCGGGAGCATGGCCCAGTACCTCAACAAGGCCAAGACCGGCACCGAGGACCTCGGCGTCCCCACCAGTGACCTCACCGCCGTGACGGCCAAGGCCCGCGAGCTCGGCACCGAGAAGGGGCTGACCGTGCTGACGCCCTCGCCGGCCGCCGACCAGAACGCGTTCGCCGTGACGAAGGCGTTCTCGCAGAAGAACGGCGTGACGAAGCTGTCGGACCTGGCCGGCTACAAGGGCCCGCTGGTGCTCGGCGGGACCCCGGAGTGCAAGACCTACGGCCAGTGCCAGCCCGGCCTCGAGCGGGTCTACGGCCTGAGGTTCACCGGCTTCGAGCAGACCGACCTCGGCGGCACCCTGTCGGTCACCAAGCTCAAGAGCGGCAAGGTCCAGCTCGGTGAGTTCCTGTCCTCCGACGGCGGCGTCAAGGCCAACGACTTCGTGGTGCTCGAGGACGACAAGAAGCTCCAGTCGGTCGACAACGTCGTCCCGGTGCTGTCCGGCAAGGCGGCGGCCGACCTCCTCGTGAAGACGGTCCTCGAGAAGGTCAGCGCCGCGATGAGCACCCAGGACCTCATCGACCTGAACGCCAGCGTCAGCATCGACCGCAAGCTGCCCGCCCAGGCCGCGACCGACTTCCTGAAGGCCAAGGGCCTGCTGGGCTGACCCTCGCGCCCCCGCCGTGGCACCGTCAGCCGGGTCGGCCGACGGTGCCGGCGGGAGCGGGGGCGCGACGTGCGGATGCTGGTCGTCGAGGACGAGCGGTCCTTCGCCGAGGCGCTGCGCGACGGACTGGTCGCCGAGGGCTTCGCCGTCGACCTCGCGCACGACGGCCAGCGGGGCCTGGACCTGGCCTGCAGCCGTCCCTACGACGCGATCGTCCTGGACCTCATGCTGCCGGTCCGGCACGGCTACGACGTCTGCCGGGCCCTGCGCGAGCGCGGTGTCTGGACGCCCGTGCTGATGTTGACGGCCAAGGACGGCGAGCACGAGCACGCGGACGCGCTCGACCTCGGCGTCGACGCCTACCTGGTGAAGCCGTCGTCGTTCGTCGTCATCCTCGCGACGCTGCGCGCGATGGTGCGCCGCGGCGCGGGCGAGCGGCCGGCGGTCCTCACGGTCGGGACGCTGGAGCTCGACCCGTCGGCGCACCGGGTCCGGGTGCAGGCGGAGGCGGTGCCGCTGCGGCCGCGGGAGTTCGCGCTGCTGCACTACCTGGTCCGGCGGGCCGGGGAGGCGGTCCGCAAGGCCGACATGATCGCCAACGTGTGGGACGAGCACTACGAGGGCGACCACAACATCGTGGAGGTCTACGTCGGCTACCTGCGCCGCAAGCTCGGGCGCTGCCCCGGCGCCCCGGTCATCGAGACGGTGCGGGGCGTCGGCTACCGGCTCGTGCCCTCCGGCGACGCATCGGCGTGAGCGGTTCGGGCCTGTCGCTCCGCACCCGCACGACCCTCGTGGCCGCCGGCGCCCTGGTCGTGGGCCTCGCGGTCGCCTGCGTCCTGCTCGTCGTGTCCCTGCGCGGGGAGCTGACCGCCAGCCTCGACGACGCCGCCCTGACCCGGGCGGTCGACGCTGCCGCCGCCCTCGGTCGCGGCGACCTGCCGGCCGCGGTGCTGCGCGCGGGCGGCGAGAGCAGCTCGGTCCAGGTGCTCGCCCCGGACGGGTCGCTCCTGGCCGGCAGCGCCGGGCTGACCCGGCGCCCGGCGGTCGCACCCGTGGTCCGGCCACCGTTCGACCTCGTCCTGGACGGCCGCCGGTTCCGCGTCCTGACCCGCCGTGCGGGCGCGGACCTCGTCGTCGTGCTCACGCCGCGCGACGACGTCGAGGAGTCCGTCCGGCGCCTCTCGGCGCTGCTCGCGGTCGGCGCGCCCGTCCTGCTCGCGCTGGTGTGCCTGGCCATCTGGGTGCTGGTGGGCTACACGCTCCAGACGGTGGAGCGCCTGCGGGTGCAGCTCGCGGACGTGTCGGCGGCGGGCCTGGACCAGCGGGTGCAGCTGCCGGCGGCGCGCGACGAGGTCCGGCGGCTCGCCGAGACGATGAACGGGCTGCTCGACCGGCTGCAGGCGTCCTCGCGCGCGCAGCGGCAGTTCGTCGCCGACGCGGCGCACGAGCTGCGCAGCCCGCTCACGGCGGTCCGCACCCGCGTGGAGGTGAACGCGCGGCTCGACGACCTCGCCGCCTGGCAGCGCGCGGTCCCGGGCCTGCTGGAGGGCACCGACCGGCTGAACGCGCTGGTCGACGACCTGCTCGCGCTGGCCCACCTCGACGACGGCGACCCGGTCAGCACCCGCACCAGCGTCGACCTCGACGACGTCGTGCTCCGGGTGGTCGGCCGGCTGCGCGACGTCGCCGGCGTCGTGCTGGACACGAGGGCCGTCGGTGCGGGCCTGGTCCAGGGGGACCCGGCGCTGCTCGAGCGGGTCGTCGACAACCTGCTGGCGAACGCCGCGCGGCACGCGGCGACCGAGGTACGCGTCGCCCTGGTGACCGTCGCGGGGGAGGTCCGGCTCACCGTCGCCGACGACGGTCCCGGCATCCCGGAGGCCGAGCGGGAGCGGGTGTTCGAGCGCTTCCACCGCCTGGACGCCGCCCGCAGCCGCGGCCTCGGGGGGACGGGCCTGGGCCTCGCGATCGTGCGGGAGGCCGTCGTCGCGCACGGCGGACGGGTGTGGGTCGACGGCGACGGTGCGGGCGCGGTCCTGCAGGTCGTCCTGCCGGCCGAGCCGACCTGAGGCCCGACGGTCCGGGCCCGGAACGTCAGGTCGTCCGGGCGAGCCGGCGCTCGGTCTGGTCGACCCGGGTGACCGTCAGGTAGACGACGGTGCCGACGATCGCGGCCAGGAACAGCAGGCTGGTGCCGAGCGTCCCGAGGCCCAGCCCGCCCTCGCTGCGGTCACCGCTGAGCCAGTCGCCGGTCGAGCCGCCGAGCGGGCGGGTGAGGACGTAGCCGACCCAGAAGGTGAGGACCGGCCCGGCCCCGAGCCGGTAGGCCACGAAGACCGCGGCGATCGCCACGGCGTAGACGACGACGGCGGTGAGGAACGAGAAGCCGAGACGGTCGACGAGCAGGTCGCCGGCGGCGGTGCCGAGCGCGAAGGTGATGGCGACGACGACCCAGTAGAACGTCTCGCGACGCGTGGTGTTCACGGCGTGGATCGACAGGGTCCGCTCGCTGCGGTACCAGACGGCGAAGGCGATCGCGAGCAGCGCGGCGAACACCGGGGTGCTGATCGCGAGGTCGACGCCGAGGCCGTCGGTGAGGTTGTCGGTGACCAGCGTGCCGAACACGCTGATGAGGACGACGACGGTCCAGTAGGGGCCGGGCACGTAGCGCCGCTGGCGGAACTGCAGGACCAGGGACAGCACCAGCAGGACGCCGAACAGGACGGTGGTGTTGCCGAGGCCGAACCCGAGCGTCTCGTTGATGTAGTCCGCCGCGCTCTCGCCGACGGTGGTGCACAGCACCTTGATGATCCAGAAGAAGACCGTGACCTCGGGGACCCGGTTCAGGGCAGGGCGCGTCACGGCGTCGGTGGTCGTCATGGCCAGAGTGTCGGTCGTCGATCCTGTGCGGGCGCTGAAGCACCGCCCTCTCACGACGCTCTCACCGCTGCGCACCGAACCTGAGCAGGTGCCGGCAGCCGGTGGGCACCGGCGAGGGGACACGGGTGGCCGACAGCAGCGTCCTGCGCGCTCCCCGGACACGCCCGCTCTGGCTCCGTAGCCTGGCCCGCATGAGCAGGGCGGCGGGGCTGACCGGGCGGTGGCGCCGCTCGCTCGCCACGCGCGTCACGGTCGTCGCGACCACGGCGACCGGCGTCGTCATGGCACTGCTCATGGTCGGCCTGTTCGTCGCCGTCACGCGGCAGCTCGGACGGAGCACCGACGAGGGGCTGACCGCGCGCTCGCGCGACCTCGAGGCGGCGCTGACCGCCGGACGGGGTGTGCTGGCGACCGAGCCGTTCGCGCAGCTCGGGCAGGGGCCGGACGCGCAGCTGTCGCCCGCGCTGCTCGACGAGCCGCTCGTGCCGGCCGGGGTCACCGTGCGGGGCAGCCGGCTGCTCGACCGCGACCTGCACCTGTCGGGCCGCGAGTCCGAGGGCCTGCGCGTGCTCGCCCGGCGGCTGCCCGACGGCCGGCTGCTCACGGTGGCGGTGTCGCGGCGCTCGCAGGACGAGGCGGGTGAGCGGCTGCTCGCGGGGCTGTCCGTCGCCGGGCCGCTGCTGCTCCTGCTGCTCGCGGGGGTGGTCGCGCGGTCGGTGCACGCCGCGTTGCGTCCGGTCGAGGAGCTGGCCCTCGCGGCCGACCGGATCAGCGCCGCGGAGGACACCGGCCGCCGGCTGCCCCACGTCGAGGGCGACGACGAGGTCGCCCACCTGTGGCGGACCCTCGACGCGATGCTGGCCCGCCTGGCCGTCGCCTTCGCCCGCGAGCGCGCCTTCGTGGACGACGCCTCGCACGAGCTCCGCACCCCGCTGGCGGTCCTGCGCGGCGAGCTCGAGCTGGCGCTGTCCGACCTCGACGACCGCGCCGGCGTCGAGCAGTCGCTGCGGGCCGCCCTCGGCGAGGCGGAGCGGCTCGGCCGGCTGGCCGAGGACCTGCTGCAGCTCGCGCGGGAGCGCGCGGGGGTCGTCCGAGGGCGCGACGACGTCGACCTGCCGGCCCTGCTCGGCCGCACCGTCGACCGGCTCGGTCCGGCGACCGGCCTCGCGCTCACCGTCGAGGGCCCGCCGCTGCACCTGGCCGGCGACGCCGACCGGCTCGAGCGCGCCCTGTCCAACCTCGTCGTGAACGCCGCCCAGGCGGGGGCGTCGCGGGCGGTCCTCAGCGCCGCCGGCGACGGGGCGCACGTCGTGCTCGCGGTCGACGACGACGGCCCGGGGTTCCCCGCGGGGTTCGCCGAGGTCGCCTTCGGCCGCTTCACCCGCGCCGACGTCGCCCGCACCAGCGGCACCGGCGCCGGGCTGGGCCTGGCCCTCGTGGCCGCCGTCGCGCAGGCGGCCGGGGGCACGGCCTCCGCGGGGCGCAGCGAGCGGCTCGGCGGTGCCGTCGTGCGCATGGAGCTGCCGGCGTGAGGGTGCTGGTCATGGAGGACGACCCGGGCATGGCCTCGCTGCTGGAGCGCGCCCTGGTCAAGCAGGGGTGGAGCGTCGTCGTCGCGCGGACCGGGGAGGACGGGCTCTGGCACGCCCTCGAGGAGGCCTTCGACGTCGTCGTGCTGGACGTGATGGTGCCGGCGCCCGACGGCTACGAGGTGTGTCGGCAGATGCGGGCAGCCGGGCGCTGGGCGCCGGTGCTCCTGCTCACCGCGCGCGACGCCGTCGACGACCGGGTGACCGGCCTGGACGCCGGGGCCGACGACTACCTGACCAAGCCGTTCGCCCTCGCCGAGCTGCACGCCCGGCTGCGGGCCCTGGTGCGGCGCGACCCGCGGGAGCGGCCGGTCGTGCTGACCGTGGGCGACCTGACGCTGGACCCGGTCTCGCGCGAGGTGCGCCGCGGCGACGTCCTCGTCGAGCTCAGCCCCAAGGAGCACGGGCTGCTCGAGGCGCTCATGCGGCGGCCCGGCCAGGTCCTGACCCGCACCCACCTGCTCGAGCACGTGTGGGACGCCGCCTACGAGGGCGACTCGAACGTCGTCGACGTGTACGTCCGGTACCTGCGGATCAAGGTCGACCGGCCGTTCGGGCGCGAGACCCTGCAGACGGTCCGCGGGGTCGGCTACCGCCTGGTCCCCTGAGGGCCCGCCTCTCACAGGCCTCTCACCGCTGCGGGCCGACCCTGCCCGGGTGACCGTCACCGCTCCGTCTGCCGTCCGGTCTGCCGTGCCCGACCCCGTGCGCGACCGGCTGGCCGGCGTCGCGGGTCTGCTCGTCCTGGTGGCCGGCGTCGTCGGGGTCGTGTCCGGGCTGGTGCCGGCCGAGCGGGGCCGGCTGCGGCTCGTCGTCGACCTGCTGGGCCTGCCGGTCGCGGCGGGGGCGGCGGCGACGAGCGTGACCCTCGGCGTCCTGCTCGTGCTGGTGGCCCGGGGACTGCGCCGCCGCCAGCGTCGCGCGTGGGCGGTGGCCGTCCCGCTGCTGGTCCTGGCCGCCGTCGTGCACGTCGTCAAGGGCCTCGACGTCGAGGAGGCGCTGCTCGACCTGGTCGGGCTGGCGGTGCTCCTCGTGACCCGCGACTCCTTCCGCGCGGACCCGGACCCCGACGAGCGGGCCCACCCCGTCCAGCTGTTCCTGCAGCTGCTGTCCGCCTCGGTCGTCGTCGGGCTCGTCCTGGTCCACCGCGAGGCGGCCGGCTCCCTCGGCGCCCAGCTGCAGACGGTCCTGCGGGGGCTGGTCGGCCTGTCCGGACCTGCGGTGGTCCGCCCCGCGCACCTCGACCTCGTCGACGACGTCCTGCTGTGGCTCGGCGCCCTGACCCTGCTGGTCCCCGTCTTCTCCGCCCTGCGCACCGGCCGGGACCGCCAGGCACCCGCACCCGCCGACCTCGACCGGGTCCGCGCCCTGCTCGACGCCCGACCCGACGGCGACTCCCTCGGCTGGTTCGCCCTGCGCGACGACAAGCAGCTGGTGTTCTCCCGCACCGGCAAGGCCGCCGTGTCCTACCGGGTCGTGGCCGGGGTGGCGCTCGCCAGCGGCGACCCCCTCGGCGACCCCGAGGCCTGGCCCGGCGCGATCGCGGCCTTCCTGGACCGCACCTGCCGCCACGGCTGGACGCCCGCCGTCCTCGGCTGCTCCGAGCGGGGCGGCACCGCCTGGTCCCGCGCCGGCCTGCTCGCGCTCGAGGTCGGCGACGAGGCGGTCCTCGACACCACGACGTTCACGCTCGAGGGCCGGGCGATGCGCGACGTGCGGCAGTCGGTGAACCGGACCGAGCGGGCCGGCCTGGCCGTCCAGGTGCGACGGGTCGGCGAGGTCCCCGCCGAGGAGCTGGACCGGCTGCGGGTGCTCGCCGCGAGCTGGCGCGACGGCCCGGTCGAGCGGGGCTTCTCGATGGCGCTCGGCCGCCTCGGCGGTCCCGGGGACGAGCGCTGCGTCGTCGCCACCGCCACCCGCGACGGACAGGTCCAGGCGCTGCTGCACTTCGTCCCCTGGGGCGACGACGGGCTCTCGCTGGACCTCATGCGCCGCGCCCGCGGCACCGACAACGGCGTCAACGAGCTGCTCATCACCCGGGCCGTCCTGGCCGCCCCCGGCCTCGGCGTGCGCCGGGTGTCGCTGAACTTCGCGCTGTTCCGGCGGGCCCTCGAGCAAGGCGGCCGGCTCGGGGCCGGACCGGTGCTGCGCCGCTGGCGGGCCCTGCTGCTGCTCGCCTCGCGGGTCTGGCAGATCGACAGCCTCTACCGGTTCAACGACAAGTTCGGGCCGGCCTGGACGCCCCGCTACGTCTGCTACCGGCGCCCCTCGGACCTGCCGCGGGTGGTCGTCGCCGGCCTGCAGGCCGAGGCCTTCCTGCCGCAGCTGCCGTGGAGCTGACTGCCGGTCCGGTCGTCGCCGGAGCGGTCGTCCTGGCCGTCGCCGCCGTCGTCGCGGTGCCCTGGACGTGGGACCGCTGGCGCCGCCCGTCCGCGCCCCGCAGCGCGCTGGTGCTGCTCGCGACCGCCTCCGTGCTGCTGGCGCTGGGCGCCGTCGTGAACCGCGAGGCCGGCTTCTTCCCGACCCTGTCGAGCCTGGTCACCGGCCAGGGCGCTCCCGTCGTCGTCGGGCACGACGGCGTCGTCGCCGCCCTGCCGGCGG
>JAOPWW010000407.1 GCA_025965495.1 Frankiales bacterium | reverse complement strand
CGGCTCGTCGGGTCCTGCTCGAGGGCGATCAGGTCGGTGTCCAGCTGGTCGAGGTTCTCGTGGCTCTCGACCAGGAACTCCTGGACGATCTCGTCCATCTCGTTCACGGGCTCCCCCTCCGGGGTGTGGGTGCGTGCGGTGGCGTGCGGGAGCGCCGGGTCAGGTCGGCGTGTCACGACGACCATCGGCGGACCCCCCGCTGCCGGTGAGGCGATGCGCCGGACCAACCCCGAGATGGTCCGTACGGGTGTGCCGCACTGGTCCCCACCGGTCGTCGGGCCGGCGACGCTCATCCCCGGCGAGGACGTGCCGATGGTGCTGCTGCGGGACACCGCGGAAGGAGGCCCTCATGGAGTCGGCCCTAGAACGCCTGGCAGCGCTGCTCACCCGGGAGCGGCTGCTGGTCGAGCTCGTCGTGTTCAAGCTCGTCGAGCTGCGCCAGCTGCTCCTCGCCGGTGAGACGCGCTTCCTCGGCTGGGCCTCGGAGGAGGTCGAGCGGGCGACCGCGTCGGTGCGGCAGACCGAGCTGGAGCGCGCCGTCCTGGTCACCGGGATCGCCACCGACCGCGGTCTGTCCGGCGACGAGCTGACCCTGTCGGCGCTCGTCGAGGACAGCCCCGAGCCCTGGCGCTCCCTGCTCGCCGAGACCCAGACGGCCCTGCGCGGCTCCGCCGCCGAGGTGTCCGACCTGCTCGCCGCCACCCGCCGCCTCGCCGAGGCCGGCAGCCGCAGCCTCGCCGAGACGCTGCGCAAGATCGACGGCGCTCCCGTCGAGGACGAGCCGGTCCGCACCACCTACGGGCCGAGCGCCCGCTGGGAGACCGCCGGCGCCCGGCCCCGCGTCTCGCACGAGCTGTAGCCCGTGTCCTCCTTCTCCAGCCTCGGCATCGGGGTCTCGGCCCTGACGGCCGCCCAGCGCGCCGTCGAGACCGCCGCGCACAACGTCGCGAACGCCGGCACCGCGGGCTACACGCGCCAGCGCCTCGCGGTCCAGACGGCGACGCCGACCCCCGGCACCGCGGGCCTGCGCGGCGACGGCATGCGCGGGACCGGCGTCACCGTCGTGTCCATCGAGCGCCTCCGCGACCGGCTCGCCGACGTCTCCTTCCGCAGCGAGACCGGCGTCGAGGCCGCCGCCTCTGCCAGGGCCGAGGGGCTGTCGCGCACGGAGTCGGTCCTCGGGCCCTACGGGTCCGGCACGCCGGAGGCGCTCACCCGCTTCCTCGGCGCCTGGGACGGGCTGTCGCTGAACCCGAGCGACGGCGCGGCCCGCTCCACCGTCCTGTCCACGGGCGAGGGCCTCGCCGACAGCGTCCGTGCCAGCGCCGAGGGCCTGGACGCCGTCTCCGCGGAGCTGACCACCCGTGTCGACGACAACCTCGGCGAGCTCAACGGGCTGCTCTCGCACGTCGTGGAGCTGAACAAGACGGTCAAGCGCGCCGAGATCGGCGGCAGCGAGCCGAACGACCTGCTCGACGAGCGCGACACCGCCCTCGACCGGATCGTGGCCCTGACCGGCGCGACCGTCTCGCTCGACGACGCCGGGATGCCCCAGGTGCACCTCGGCGGCGTCCCGCTCGTCGCGGGCGGTACGGCCGCCAAGCTCCAGCGCACCGGCACCGGCGACACCGTCCAGCTCCAGACGGCGGACGGCACGGCGCTGGCCCCCGGCGGCCTGCTCGGCGGCTACCTGAGCGTCGTCAAGTCCGACATCCCGGAGCTGTCGCAGCAGCTCGACGGCCTGGCCAACGCCCTCCGCACCCGGGTCAACGACCTCCACGCGCAGAGCACCGACCTCAACGGAGAGGCCGGCGCCGAGATGTTCACCGGCACCGGTGCGCACGACCTGCGCCTCGGCAACCTCACGGAGTCGCAGGTCGCCGCCTCGCGGACCGGCAAGGTCGCCGACGGCGAGGGGGCGCTGGCCATGAGCGCCCTGCGCACCGAGCCCCTGGTCGGCTCCCAGCCGCTCGGCGCGGCGATGCGCGCCTTCGCCGCGAAGGTCGGGCAGTCGGTCACGGACGCCACCCGCAACGCGACGACGGCGAAGTCCGGCCTGGACGCCGCCGCCCTCACCCGGGCGTCGTCGAACGGCGTGAACGTCGACGAGGAGATGGTCGACCTCGTGAAGTACCAGCACGCGTACTCCGCGGCGTCCCGCGTCATCACCGTCGTGGACGAGATGCTCGACAAGATCATCAACGGGATGGGTCACTAGCCATGCGCGTCACCACCTCCAACGTCTACCTGACCTCGGCGGCCGGCCTCGGCAGCGCGCTCGGCCGGGTCCAGGAGCAGTCCGGGAAGCTGTCGTCCGGCAAGTCGATCAGCAAGTGGTCCGACGACGCCCCCTCGGCCGCGACCGCCGAGGCCCTGCGGGAGCAGGAGTCGGACCTGGCGTCGTTCGCGCGGTCCGCCGGTGACGCCAAGGGCTGGCTCGACACCGCCGACGGCGCCCTGCAGTCGATGTCGTCGCTGCTGACCCGGGTCCGCGAGCTGGCCACCAGCTCGGTCAACGGCGGCCTGTCCCCCAGCAACCGCGACGCCGTCGCGGACGAGGTCAAGCAGCTCCGCAACCAGCTGCGCGACCTCGGCCAGTCGCAGTACCTCGGCCGCCCGCTGTTCGGGGGCTTCGGCGGGGAGTCCGGCACGGCCCTGCAGTCGACCGGCGACGAGCCCGTGACGTGGGCCGGCGACAGCGAGCCCGTGCGCCGGCAGATCAGTCCCACGGTGCTCGTGCAGGTCAACGTCGACGGCGCCAAGCTGTTCGGCTTCGACGGCGGCGGCTCGGACGTCTTCGCCACCCTGGACGCCCTGACCGAGTCGGTCCGCAGCAACGACACCGCCAAGACCGGCGAGCTGCAGGCGCGGCTGGCCCAGCACGCCGACGCCGTCGGAAGCGGGCTGGCCCGGATCGGTGCGACCACCAACCGGGTCGACGCCGTCGTCGACGCCGGCAGCACCTCCCTGGTCGACCTCGCGTCGCGCCGCAGCGGGCTCGAGGAGATCGACATCGCCGACGCGATCCTCAAGCTCAACGCCGCGCAGGCCAGCTACCAGGCGGCGCTCGGCGCCACCGCCAAGTCCAACCTGCCGAGCCTGGCCGACTTCCTCAAGTAGCAGCCCTCCCGGCCGACAGGCCCGGGACGACAGGAGCCGCCGGGCACGACGCCGGCGCAGCCCCTCGACGACCCCCGCCGCGCAGGACGCGCGGCTCCGCACATCCACGGACGGTCTGCACCGACGGACCCCTTCGCATGGCGCTCCCGCCTCCCCCCACGCCCGTCCTGGTCGTCCTCCCGCTGGAGGGCGACCCCCTGCCGCTGCTCGCCGCCGTGTCCGCCCTCGCGGCGGGCTGGCCCGAGGACGTGGACGCGCAGCTCGTCGTGCCCGCGGGCCCCCTGTCGGGGCGTGACCTCGCCCTGCTCGGCGAGCTCGGCGACGAGGTCCGGGTGGTGCAGACGACCGGTCAGGTCATGGGCTTCGGCGAGCTCGTCGCTCGGGCCGTCGAGGGCGCCGCCGCACCGGCCCTGGTCCTGGACGCGGGCGCCCTGCCCGGCGCGGACGCCCTGGGCCGGCTGGCCGCGGGGCTGGCG
>JAOPWW010000129.1 GCA_025965495.1 Frankiales bacterium | reverse complement strand
GCCGCTGCCGGTGGTGACGGAGACGTAGTTGCCCTGCGGCTCGGCGAGGTAGGCGCGGTTGCCGTCGGCGCTGATCGACAGGCCGTGGGAGGCGTAGCCGGTGATGACCGTCAGCGGCTTCGGCGCGCTCGGGTCGGTGAGGTCGATCGGGGTGATGCCGCGGTCGGCGGTGGCGGCGGCCCAGTAGGTCTTCCCGTCGGGCGAGAAGCCGCCCTCGTGGCCGAGGAAGCTGATCGGCAGCGTCGACAGCAGCTGCGGCGCGCGGCAGTCCTTGCTCACGTCGTAGACGTCGACGATGCCGGCGTTGGTCACGGGCGAGCCGCCGACGGCGACGAGCAGGCCGCGGCCCGCGTGCAGGCGCAGCGACTCGTGCGGCGTCTGCATCGCGTACGTGCGCAGGACGGCGGTCCGCTTCGGCTTCGCGGGGTCGCTCATGTCGACGGCGACGACCCCGGAGTCCTTCCCGGCGGCGGCGTTGCCCAGGAAGATCGTGGAGGTGTCGTAGAAGGCGCACTCGCGGCCGGAGCGGTCGACGTAGCGCTCGACCCGGAAGCCGCCCGAGCTGCCCTCGTGCCCGACGACGGAGGCGTTGCAGGTGTAGCCCTTCGCGGCCCGCCCGCTCGTGTAGTCCCTGCCCGGCACGCGGCCCTGGCGCCCGGTCTCCGGGCGGTCGCCCTTGGCGCACCCCAGCTGCGGGGTGGCGGGCAGGTCGACGGCGCTCCGGGTCGTCGGGGCGGAGGCGGCGGTGAGGCCGTGGCTGGCGGCGTAGGCGCGGACGTCCACGCGGGCGACGCCGGCGGACGACGCCGTGGCGGCCAGGCCGATCCCGGCCAGGGCGACGGTGGCGGCGAGCAGGCGGGTGGTGGGTCGGGGCACGACGACTCCTCGTTGCACGGGCAGTGCGGGAGTGTTTCGACGTCGGTGCCGGATGTCCTGCCCGCCGGGCGTGGGACGCTCGCTGCTCGAGCCGGAGCGGAGGTCGGGGTGGCGCTCACCGTCGTCGGGGCCAGCGGGGTCGCGCTGCTCGACCTGCCCTGGTCGGTGCCGCTCGAGCAGTGGCCGGCGGACCGGCTCATCGGACTGCCCCGCGGCGTCAGCCGCCACGTCGTGCGCTTCGTCCGGGTCGAGGGGACGGTCTACGCCGTCAAGGAGATCGGCACCTGGTCGGCGCACCGCGAGCACCGCCTGCTGTCGCAGATGTCGCGGGCGCGGGTGCCGTGCGTGGTGCCTGTCGGCGTCGTCGACGGACGGACCGACGGCGCCGAGCCGCTGGAGACCGCGCTGGTGACCCGGCACCTCACCTTCTCGCTGCCCTACCGCGCCCTGTTCAGCCAGCGCCTGCGGCCCGAGACAGCGGCCCGCCTGCTCGACGCGCTCGCGGTCCTGCTCGTGCGGCTGCACCTGCAGGGCTTCTGGTGGGGCGACTGCTCGCTGTCGAACACGCTGTTCCGCCGCGACGCCGGATCCTTCGCCGCCTACCTCGTCGACGCCGAGACCGCCGAGCAGCACGACCGGCTGTCGGAGGGCCGGCGCCTCGACGACCTGGCGCGGGCGCGCACCAACGTCATCGGGGAGCTGATGGACCTGCAGGCCGGCGACCTGCTCGACGACGCCGACCCCATCGCCGTCGGCGACACCCTCGCCACCCGCTACACCGCGCTCTGGAAGGCGCTCACCGAGCGGGAGGTCTTCCGGACCGGTGAGCGCTACCGCGTCGACGCGCGCATCCGGCGGCTCAACGAGCTCGGCTTCGACGTCGCCGAGCTCGAGGTGCAGACCGACGTCGACGGCGACCACCTGCAGATCCGGCCCAAGGTCGTCGACGCCGGTCACCACGCCCGGCGGCTGCTGCGGCTGACCGGCCTCGACGTCGAGGAGAACCAGGCGCGCCGGCTGCTCAACGACCTCGACGCGTTCACCGGCGGCGGCGTCGACGCCGAGACCGACGAGGAGGCGGCCGCCCACGCGTGGCTCACCGAGGTGTTCCACCCGGTGGTGCGGGCGGTCCCGCGGGAGCTGCGCGGCAAGCTCGAGCAGGCCCAGGTGTTCCACGAGGTGCTGGTCCACCGGTGGTACCTGTCGGAGGCGGCCGGACGCGACGTCGGCGTCGAGGTGGCGGCCGCGAGCTACGTCGACAGCGTGCTGCGGCACCGGCCGGACGAGCGTGCGGTCGTGGACCCGCTGGAGGCCTAGGGTCGGCCCATGGGACCTCTGCGCCACGGCGTCGCCACGTCCGCCTACCAGGTCGAGGGTGCGGTCGACGCCGACGGTCGCGGGCCGTCGGTGTGGGACGTCTTCTGCGCGCAGCCCGGCACGGTGCTCGACGGCTCGGACGGCAGCACCGCTTGCGACTCCTACCACCGCACCGACGAGGACCTCGCGCTGCTGGCCGAGCTCGGCGTCTCGTCCTACCGCTTCTCGATCGCCTGGCCGCGGGTGCAGCCCACCGGCACCGGACCGGTCAACGCCGCCGGCCTGGACCACTACGAGCGCTTCGTCGACGCGCTCCTGGAGCAGGGCCTGCAGCCGCTGCCGACGCTCTACCACTGGGACTTGCCGCAGCCGCTCGAGGACGCCGGCGGCTGGCCCGCCCGCGACACGGCGCTGCGCTTCGCCGACTACGCCGGTCACGTCGCCGACCGGCTGGCCGACCGGGTCACCGACTGGTCGACCCACAACGAGCCCTGGTGCACGGCCTTCCTCGGCTACGCCTCCGGGGTCTTCGCGCCGGGCCGCCGCTCCCCGCAGGACGCCTTCCTGGCCGCGCACCACACCCTGCTGAGCCACGCGCTCGCGGCCGAGCAGGTGCGCGCGCGGTCGTCGTCGGCGAAGGTCGGCATCGTGCTGAACCTGACCGTGGTCCGCGCCGAGCCGGGCGCCGACCCCGGGGCGGTCGACGTCGTGGACGCCGTGCAGAACCGGCTCTGGCTGCAGGCGCTTTCCGACGGCAGCTACCCCGAGGTCCTGCCGCTGCTGGCCGGGCACGACGACGACCTCGCGCGGGTGCGCGGCTCGGCCGACTGGGTCGGCGTCAACTACTACACGCCGTTCCGCGTCGGTCCTGCCGCGGGCGGTCCCGTCGACGCGGTCGGCCAGGACGTCGACGCCTTCCCGGGCTCGCC
>JAOPWW010000332.1 GCA_025965495.1 Frankiales bacterium | reverse complement strand
TCGCGTGGTCGGCCCCGAACAGCTCCTTGGCCCGCGCGATGCCGATCTCCTCGGCGACGTCGACGACCTCGCAGCCGCCGTAGTAGCGCTTGCCGGGGTAGCCCTCGGCGTACTTGTTCGACAGCGTGGAGCCGAGCGCGGCGAGCACCGCCGGGCTGGTGAAGTTCTCGCTGGCGATGAGCTGCAGACCGCTGCGCAGCCGGTCGAGCTCACCGGTGAGCACGCCCGCGATCTCGGGGTCCTGCGCGCTCAGGGCGTCGAAGTCGGGGCCGTAGTAGGTCATGCGCCGATCCTAGCGGCGAAGCCAGGTCACGGCTCAGGTCACGGCTCAGGTCGCGGCGGGTCCGGCGAGCAGGTCGAGCGGACCGCGCAGGGCCTGCTGCACGAGGGCGGCGCAGGCCTGGAAGGCGCTCTCGGGCGCGTGGTAGGGGTCGGCGAGGTCGTCGTCCTTGGGGCTGGCTGGCGGCACGAGGCCGCGCTTGCCGGCCGCGGCCCGGACCAGGGCCCGGGCCCGCTCGACGACGTCGACCTCCGGCAGCGACGCCGGGTCGACCGCCGCCGCCAGGCGGGCGAACTCGCGCAGGGTGAAGGTGCGCGCCGCGGCGCGGGGCTGCAGGACGACCGCAGCAGCCCGGTGCTCGCGGGTCGCGGCGAGGACGAGGTCGGCGCCGGCCACGTGCTCCGCCACCAGCTCGCGCGCATGGAAGTCCGCGCCGTCGACGCCGGCGGCGGCCAGGGTGGCGAGGGCGTGCGGCTCCATCGGTGAGCCCGAGTGCCCCCAGGTGCCGGCGGAGGTGACCGTGAACGCCCCCTGGACGCCGCGGGCCCGCAGGCCGTCACGCATCAGCGCCTCGGCCATCGGGGAGCGGCAGATGTTTCCGGTGCAGACGTGCAGGACCCGGAACGTCTCGCTCACGCGATCACCGAGGTCCCTCGAGGTCGGGCAGGGCCTCGCGCAGCTCCTCCAGCGACACGGCGCCCGCGCGCAGCACCCGGGGGCGGTCCGCCGTCAGGTCGACGATCGTGCTGGGCACGGCCTCGCCGCTGGTCCCGGCCTCCAGGTAGACCGCGACCGACGCCCCGAGCTGCTCCTGCGCGCCGGCGGCGTCCGTCGGGGGTGCCTGGCCGCTGCGGTTCGCGCTGCTGACCGCGAGCGGCCCGGTCCGCTCCAGGACGGCGAGCGCGACCGGGTGCAGCGGCATGCGCACCGCGACCGTCCCGCGCGTCTCCCCGAGGTCCCAGGCGAGCGTGGGGGCGGCCCGGACCACGAGGGTCAGCCCGCCCGGCCAGAAGCGCTCGACGAGGGTCCGCGCCTGCTCGGGCACGTCCTCGGTCAGCCCGTCGAGCGTCCGCCAGGCCCCGACGAGCACCGGGACGGGCATGTCGCGGCCGCGGCCCTTCGCCGCGAGCAGGGACTGCACGGCCGCCGGCGAGAAGGCGTCGGCGGCGATCCCGTAGACGGTGTCGGTCGGCAGGACGACGAGCTCGCCGCGCTGCAGGGCCGTCACGGCCGCCTCGACCCCGGCGGTCGCGTCGCGGCCCTCGGTGACGTCGTGGACGGTGCTCACGCGGCAGACCCGCCGGTCCAGGTGGCGGTGACGAAGCGGTCGCGCCCGGCGAGGTCCTGGTGGTCCTGCACGTCGGCCCAGCCGCCCTGCTGCTCGAAGAAGGCGGGGCACGACGTCCCCTGGCGGTCGGAGTGCTCGACCACGATGAGCCCACCGGGCTTGAGCAGGCGGCGGGCGGCCTTCTCGACCAGCCGGATGACGTCGAGGCCGTCCTCGCCGGCCCACAGCGCGACGCCGGGGTCGTGGTCGACGACCTCGGGGTCGGGGATGTGCGCCTCGGTGGTGGCGACGTAGGGCGGGTTGCTGGCGACGAGGTCGAGCTGCCCGTCGAGCTCGGGCAGGGCGTCCTCGGCCGAGCCGAGGTGCAGGTGGACCTCGGGGTCGCCGGCCGCGACGCGCTTCGCGGCGTTCTTGCGCGTCCAGGCGAGGGAGTCGGGGTCGAGCTCGACGGCGTGGACCGTGACGCCGGGGACCTCGTTGGCCAGCGCGAAGGCGATGGTCCCGGAGCCGGTGCAGAGGTCCACGACGAGCGGGGCGGGGTTGCCGGTCGCGGCGAGCGCATCGACCGCCCACTGCACGACCGACTCGGTCTCGGGCCGCGGGACGAACGTCCCCGGGCCGCACTCGAGCTCGATGTAGCGGAACCCGACGGTGCCGACGAGGTGCTGCAGCGGGACCCGCTCGGCGCGCCGGCCGACCAGCTCGTCGAAGGCCGTCGCGGCGTCGTCGTCGAGGGTGTCGACCATCAGCAGGTCGGACGGCTTCTCGAGCCGCAGCACGTGGACGGCGAGCGCCCGGGCGTCGTGCTCCGGGCTGTCGACGCCGGCGGCGGCGAGGCGGGCGGTCGCGGCCTGCAGGGTCGGGCGCAGGGGGGTGCTCACAGGGTGTCGTCTCCCTTGAGGGCGGCCTCGGCGTCGGCGTCGACGAGGGACTGGATCACCGCGTCGAGGTCGCCGTCGAGGACCTGGGTCAGGTTGTTGGCCTTGTATCCCGACCGGTGGTCGGCCACGCGGTTGTCCGGGTAGTTGTAGGTCCGCACCTTCTCGCTGCGGTCCATCGTGCGGATCTGGCTGCCGCGCACGGCGCTGTCCTTGGCCGCCTGCTCCTCGAGCGCCCGGGCCAGCAGGCGGGCCCGCAGCACGCGCATGCCGGCCTCGCGGTTCTGAAGCTGGCTCTTCTCGTTCTGCATCGACACCGTGACGCCGGTGGGGACGTGGGTGATGCGGACGGCGGAGTCGGTCGTGTTGACGCTCTGGCCACCGGGACCGCTGGAGCGGTAGACGTCGATGCGCAGGTCGTTCTGGTCGATGGTCACGTCGACCTCCTCGGCCTCGGGCAGCACGAGCACGCCGGCGGCGGAGGTGTGGATGCGGCCCTGGCTCTCGGTCACCGGCACGCGCTGCACGCGGTGGACGCCGCCCTCGTACTTCAGGCGCCCGAAGACCGGGTTCGCGGGGTCGCGGCTCTTCACGGCGAGCTGGATGTCCTTGTAGCCGCCGAGCTCGCCCTCGGTGGCGCTGACCAGCTCGGTCTTCCAGCCCTGGCGCTCGGCGTAGCGCGTGTACATCCGCACGAGGTCGCCGGCGAACAGGGCGGCCTCGTCGCCGCCCTCGCCGCCCTTGACCTCGAGGATGACGTCCTTGGCGTCGGCCGGGTCCTTGGGGATCATCCGGTCGCGGATCCTGGCGTCGAGCGCGGCGACCTGGGCCTCGAGCTCGGCGGCCTCGTCGGCCATCTCCGGACCCATCTCGCGGGCGACGGCGAGGTCGGCGCGCAGGGCGTCCCGCTCGTTGCTGGCGGCCACCGTCGGGCCGATCTCGGCGTAGCGGCGGCCCAGCTCGCGCGCCACGGACTGGTCGGCGTGGACGGCGGGGTCGGCGAGGCGCGCCTCGAGGTCGGCGTGCTCGGCCAGCAGGTCGTCGAGCGGGTCAGCCACAGCAGGGGCCTCTCAGGCAGGCAGGGTCGTCAGGGGTCCGGACACGACGACGGCGCCCGCCCCCAGGGGGACGGGCGCCGAGGCGGAGCTACTTGGCGGCGCGCTTGCCGAAGCGCTGCTCGAAGCGGGCCACGCGGCCACCGGTGTCGAGGATCTTCTGCTTGCCGGTGTAGAAGGGGTGGCAGGCCGAGCAGACCTCGGCGCGCACCTCGCCCTTGGACACGGTGCTCTTCGTCGTGAACTCGTTGCCGCAGGTGCAGGAGACCTGGGTCTCGACGTACTGCGGGTGGATGTCGGCCTTCATGGGAGTGCCTCTCGGTCGTGGGCCGCCGGACCGCCTCCCTGTCAGGAGCGCGGTGGACCGGTGCCTCGTCGGTGACCAGTGTGCCAGAGCGGCGCACTGCCCTGTCCAACAGCGGAGGACCCCCGCTGCTTCCTGCGCTACACCGGCGCCGCCACGTGGCGCAGCAGCGACCGCCCGGCCTCGACGACGAGGTCCCGCTGGTGGGTCACGACGTAGTCGTACTCGGCGTCGTCGGCACCCGCGCCG
>JAOPWW010000323.1 GCA_025965495.1 Frankiales bacterium | reverse complement strand
CCGAGCATGCTGCGGCCGGCCAGGGCGTGGAGCACCTTGGGGGTGGCGCTGCGCATGCGGGTGCCCTCACCGGCAGCGAGCACGACGACGGCGGCAGGGCGCACGTCCGTCACGGGAGCTCCTCGCGGGCGGGGGGTGTGCCGGGACTCCGGCAGGCCCCAGACTACCGGGAGGGAACATCCCGCACATCGTCAGTTCCGCTGCCTGGACTCGAACCAGGATCGCATGGTACCAAAAACCAGCAGGTTGCCATTACCCCACAGCGGACCGTATGTCAAGAGACTAGCGCAGGATCGCCTCCGCCCTCAGCCTCGCACGCCCCGACGAGCGCCCGGACCAGCCCGTCCAAGTACTGGTAGAGCTCCCTGCTCTGTCGCACTGAGACCGTCAGGCAGCCGCGATAGGTGCCGTCCGTCCGGTGGCGCGTCGTCACCGGGTTGTGCCGCTTGACCGTCGTCCGGGCGAACGCCTCGGGGTCGACGCCCACGTGACGGGCCCACCACGCCCGGGCCGCCGCCTCGTCCGCCGCCTCGTGGATGCTGAGCCGGAACGAGATCCGCTGCCGGTCGACACCTGCCTCCTCTAGTCCTCGCAGGAACAGGGTCACCAGCCCGGGATCGCTGTTCATCCACACGACCCGCTCGACCGGGCGCCAAGGCTTCGACTTGGCACCCTCGCACCAGTACGAGACCGCCAGGGCGATGAGCAGGTCACGCGGGGTGACGCTCCCGAGCTCGACGCCGGCCTGCTCGTGCACCAGCGCACGTCGCTGGTCGCGCGCAGCCCGCAGCGGTGCCCACCGCGACTCAGCCATCGCGCGCACGTGCTCCGCGCTGCCTCCGCGAGGAGAGACGACCGGCGGCACGATGTCGCGACACCATGCGGACGCGGTGGTGGTCGACACCCCGAGAGCCTTGCCTACGACGCGCAGGCTCGCGCCCTGCTCGCGCAGCCGTCGGGCCAGGGCCCGGCGCTCGGCGGCGCCCTCCGGTCTGTCGACGACGAGGTCGGGCTCCGACGGGACCGGCTCCGGACGGGGCAGGTGGCGCAGCCACAGCGAGCAGCTGCTCTTGGCGACACCGAGCTCGCGGGCGATCTCGTCGTACGTCCACCCCTGCCCCCTGAGCTCCTCAGCCCGGGTGCGGGCGTCATCGCGCGCTCGCGGCCGCCGCAGGCGGTCGGGCACGACGGTGCCCGCCAGCAGCTGCGTGAGGAGCTCGTCCCCCACGCGGAGCTCGCACCGCAGCCGTTCCCGAGACCAGCCCTCGGCCCGCAGGCGGCGCGCCTGCTCCCCCAACTCCTGCTTCTCCTGCGTCGTGCGGTGTCGTCCCATGCTCGGAGGCCCCTCGTCGTGGCGGCTCGACCCTCCACGCGCAGCGTCCCACCCGGGTCCGACAAGAACGGCTCAGGACCAGAGGGGCCTGCCGTCTCTGGCCCTGAGGTTACGGCTCCGTAGGTTACGGTCGCGTACCCACGCAGCCTGACCCGCGGAGACGCCTGTGACCACCACGCCCCTCGAGCGCAAGATGCTCGGCAACGCCGGCGACCCCGACGCCCCGACGACGACGATCGACGTCTCCGAGGACGTCGCCCGCCCGATGCAGGCCGTCCCGAAGAGCCTGCTGCTCGCCCGGGCCGAGCAGGCCGCGCTGGCCGCCTTCATCGCCGTGCCGCTCGTGTGCGTGCTCGTCGGCGCGTTCGTCGCCTGGGGCGGCTTCCTGTCCTGGCGCGACGTCGTGATCAGCACCGTCTTCTACGCGATCACGGGCCACGGGATCACGGTCGGCTTCCACCGGTACTTCACGCACGGCTCGTTCAAGGCCGGCCGCGGCGTCCGCGTCGCGCTGGCCGTCGCCGGGTCGATGGCGGTCGAGGGGCCGGTCACCCGCTGGGTCGCCGACCACCGCCGTCACCACGCGTACAGCGACAAGGAGGGCGACCCGCACAGCCCCTGGCGCTACGGCGAGAACTTCCCGGCGCTGTGCAAGGGCCTGTGGCACGCCCACATCGGCTGGCTGTTCGACGTCGAGCAGACCGACCAGAAGCGCTTCACGCCGGACCTGCTGGCCGACCCCGACGTCGCCCGGGTCAACCGGCTCTTCCCCCTCTGGGTCACGCTCAGCCTGGGCCTGCCGCCCGTGCTCGGTGCCCTGCTCGCCCTCGCGACCGGCCACGACGTCAGCACCGGCGCCGTCACCGCCTTCTTCTGGGCGAGCCTGGTGCGCATGGCCGTCCTGCACCACGCGACCTGGGCCATCAACTCGATCTGCCACACCTTCGGCGAGCGCCCGTTCAAGACCCGCGACAAGAGCAGCAACGTCTGGCCGCTGGCGTTCCTGTCGATGGGCGAGAGCTGGCACAACCTGCACCACGCCGACCCGACGGCGGCCCGCCACGGCGTCGACCGCTGGCAGTTCGACAGCAGCGCGGAGCTCATCCGGGGCCTGGAGAAGCTCGGGCTCGCCACCGACGTCCGCTGGCCCAGCCGCGAGCGCCTCGACGCCCGCCGGGTGTCGGTCTGACGCTCGCCCCGGAGGTCCCGGTGCCGCGTCGGCGCCGGATGACCGGTCCGGAGCGTCGTGAGCAGCTCCTCGACGTCGGCCGCTCCCTGTTCGCCGAGCGCGGCTACGACGGCACCTCGGTCGAGGAGGTCGCCGCCCGCGCGGAGGTCTCCAAGCCGGTCGTCTACGAGCACTTCGGCGGCAAGGAGGGGCTGTACGCCGTCGTCGTCGACCGGGAGGTGCAGCGGCTGCTCACCAGCTTCACCGGCGCCCTGTCGGCCGACCGGCCGCGGGAGCTGCTCGAGCAGGCGACCCTGGCGCTGCTGACCTACGTCGAGGACTGCTCCGACGGCTTCCGCATCCTGGTGCGGGAGTCGCCGCCGTTCCAGGAGACGGAGCTCCAGGACTCCGCTGGCGGCTTCGGGACGATCATGAGCGACGTCGCCGTCCGGGTGGAGCACGTCCTAGCGGCGACCTTCCTGGCCCGGGGCCTGACGACGACGGCGGCGCCGCTGTACTCCCAGGCCCTGGTCGGGCAGGTCGCCCTGGTCGGGCAGTGGTGGCTCGACCACCGCGAGCTGTCGCGCGACGAGGTCGCGGCCCACCTGGTGAACCTCGCGTGGAACGGGCTGTCGCGGCTGGAGACGGACCCGGGGCTGCGTCGGTAGCCGCCGTGGGGGCAGGCTCGTCCCATGACGACCCGCTCCTCCCTGACCCTGACGGTGAACGGCACCGACCACGCCCTCGAGCTCGACCACCGCACGACCCTGCTGGACGCCCTGCGCGAGCACCTCGGCCTGACCGGCAGCAAGAAGGGCTGCGACCACGGCCAGTGCGGGGCGTGCACCGTGCTGCTGGGCGGTCGGCGCGTGAACGCCTGCCTGACGCTGGCCGTGCAGGTGCGCGGCCGGGAGGTGACCACCGTCGAGGGCCTCGGCACGCCGGAGGACCTCTCGCCGCTGCAGGAGGCGTTCCTGGAGTGCGACGCCCTGCAGTGCGGCTACTGCACGAGCGGCCAGCTGGTCAGCGGCGTCGCGGTGCAGCAGGAGGCGGCCGACGGCTGGCCGAGCGCCGTCACCGAGGACCTCACCGCCGGCCTGTCCGGACCGGTCGTCCTGGACGACGCCGAGGTGCGCGAGCGGATGTCGGGCAACCTGTGCCGCTGCGGGGCGTACCGCGGCATCACGGCAGCGGTGCTCGCGTGAAGGAGCTCCGGTACGAGGCGCCCGCCGACGTCGCGGCGGCGGTCGCCCTGCTGTCCCGGCCCGGCGCGCGGGCGATCGCCGGCGGCACCAACCTGGTCGACCTCATGAAGCTGGGCGTCGAGACGCCGGACCTGCTCGTCGACGTCGACGCCCTGGACCTGGCCGGCGTCGAGGACACCGCGGACGGCGGCCTGCGCATCGGCGCCGGGACGCGGAACAGCGACCTCGCCGCCGACCCGCGCGTCCGCAGCCGCTACCCCGTGCTGTCCCGCGCCCTGCTGTCGGCGGCGTCGGGGCAGCTGCGCAACGCCGCCAGCACCGGCGGCAACCTGCTGCAGCGCACCCGCTGCTCCTACTTCACCGACACCAGCAAGGCCTGCAACAAGCGCGTCCCCGGGTCCGGCTGCCCGGCGGTCGAGGGCCTGTCCCGCGGGCTCGCCGTCCTCGGCACCTCCGAGCACTGCCTCGCCACGCACCCCGGCGACATGAGCGTGGCACTGGCCGCGCTCGACGCCGTCGTGCACGCCGAGACGCCCGACGGCCCCGTCGAGATCCCGCTCGTGGACTTCCACCGGCTGCCGGGCGACGCGCCGCAGACCGACACCGTGCTGCCCGCAGGTTCCGTCGTCACGGCGGTGTCGCTCCCGCCGTCGCGCGGGGTGTCCACGTACCGGAAGGCCCGCGACCGCGCCTCCTACGCGTTCGCCCTCGTCAGCGTCGCCGCGGTCCTCGAGGTGGAGGACGGCGTCGTGCGCGACGTCCGGATCGCCCTCGGCGGGGTGGCGCACAAGCCGTGGCGGGCCACCCTGGCCGAGCAGGCGCTGACCGGGCAGCCGGCGACGGCGGAGTCCTTCCGCGCGGCCGCCGACGCCGAGCTCGCGCAGGCGACGCCGACCGCACAGAACGCCTTCAAGGTGCCGCTCGCGAGACGGCTCGTCGTCGGGACCCTGCTCGAGCTGACGGGGGCCGACCTGTGACCGCCTCGGAGCTGACCCCGTCGGTGGGGCGGTCGCCCGTGCGCGTGGACGGGCCGGACAAGGTCACCGGCCGCGCCCGGTACGCCGTCGAGCACCCGGTCGACGCGCCGCTGCACGGCTGGCTCGTGCAGGCGACCGTGGCGGTCGGGACCGTCGTCGGGGTGGACCGCGACGCGGCGCTCGCGGTCCCCGGCGTCGTCGCGGTGCTGGACTCCACCGACGCCCCCCGGCTCGGGGAGACCGAGGACCCGGAGCTGCTCGTCCTGCAGAGCCCCCAGGTGTCCTACCGCGGGCAGGTCGTCGCGCTCGTGCTGGCCGACTCGCTCGAGGCGGCCCGCGAGGGTGCGCGGCAGGTGCGGGTGGCCTACGACGAGCGCCCCCACGACGTCGTCCTCACCCCGCACCACGCGCACCTGTACGCGCCGGAGGAGGTCAACGGCGGCAAGCAGACCGACGAGGCCGAGGGCGACCTGGCCGCGGCGCTGGCGGGGTCCGCCCACGTCGTCGACGTCGAGTACGCGACGCCGGCGCTGTTCAACAACCCGATGGAGCCGCACGCCACGACGGCGCGCTGGGAGGGCGGGCGGCTGCTCGTCCACGACTCCACGCAGGGCACGACGGGCGTGAAGAAGGACCTCGCGTCGCTGTTCGGGGTGCCCGAGAGCGACGTCCGGGTGCTGGCGCCGCACGTCGGCGGAGGCTTCGGCAGCAAGGGCAGCGCGCGGCCGAACGTCGTCCTCGCGGTCATGGCGGCGCGGGTCACCGGCCGCCCCGTGAAGCTGGCGCTGACGCGCGCGCAGCAGTTCGCGCTCGTCGGCTACCGCACACCGACCCTGCAGCGCCTGCGCCTGGGCGCCGACGACGACGGCCGCCTGACCGCGATCGGGCACGGCGCGGTGGAGCAGACCTCGACGGTGTTCGAGTTCGCCGAGCAGACGAGCGAGGCGACCCGGCACGTCTACCCCTCGGACGCCCGCCTGACGACCCACCGGCTCGCGGCCCTCGACGTCCCGACGCCGCGGTGGATGCGCGCCCCGGGCGAGGCCCCCGGGATGTTCGGGCTGGAGTGCGCGATGGACGAGCTCGCCGTCGCGACGGGGATCGACCCGGTCGAGCTGCGCCTGCGCAACGACACCCAGACCGACCCGTCGACCGGCCGGCCGTTCAGCAGCCGTCACCTCGCCGAGTGCCTGCGGCGGGGCGCGGAGGTCTTCGGCTGGGCCGGTCGCGACCCCCGACCGGCTGTGCGGCGCGAAGGGCGGTGGCTGGTGGGGACCGGCGTCGCGACGGCGACCTACCCGGTCTACCTGTCGGTGTCGTCCGCCCGGGCCCGCCGCTGCCCCGACGGCACGTTCGAGGTCGGCGTCAACGCCACCGACATCGGCACGGGGGCGCGCACGGTGCTGCGGCAGCTCGCCGCCGACGCCCTCGGCGTCGACCCGTCCCGCGTTCGGCTCGACATGGCCGACAGCGACCTGCCCGACGCCCCCGTCGCGGGCGGCTCGTGGGGGACGTCGTCGTGGGGGTCGGCGGTGCACAAGGCCTGCTGCGCCCTGGTGTCCGGGCGGGCCGACGAGGTCGTCGTCGACACCCAGGACGAGGCCGACGCCCAGGCCGACCTGTCCCGGCACGCCTTCGGAGCGCACTTCGCCGAGGCCCGGGTCGACCTGGACTCCGGCGAGGTGCGCGTGCCGCGGATGCTCGGCGTGTTCGCCGTCGGCCGCGTCGTCAACCCGCGCACGACCCGCTCGCAGCTTCTCGGCGGGACCGTCATGGGCCTCGGCATGGCGCTGCACGAGTCGGGCGCGCTCGACGTCCGGTACGGCGACTACGCCAACAGCAGCCTCGCCGAGTACCACGTGCCGACCAGCGCCGACGTCGGCGACCTGCAGGTCGAGTGGGTCGAGGAGGACGACCGGCAGCTCAACCCGATCGGGACCAAGGGCGTCGGGGAGATCGGCATCGTCGGGTC
>JAOPWW010000299.1 GCA_025965495.1 Frankiales bacterium | reverse complement strand
GTTCGGGCGGCTGTAGGCGACGAGCTCGACGACGGTGCCGGGGGCACCGGTCACCGTGATGACCGACTGGACACCGGGCGTGATCGTGGTCGGGGAGACCGTGGCGCTGATCGGGCCCTGCGGGGTGTTCGGGGTGTTGGTCGGGGTGGGCGTGCCGCCACCGGTGCCGCTGGTGGGCGTGGACGTCGCGGTCGGGGTGGCCGACGCGCCGGTGGTGGCGGTCGGGCTCGGGCTGGCAGCACCGGCGACGAAGTTGATCGTCGAGGTCGCCGCGCAGTTGCCGGCCTTCAGGCCGGGCTGCTGGACGTTGCCGGGAGCGGTGCCGTTCTGGCCGTAGAGCGTGATGCCGGTCGGCTGCTCGCACTCGTCGTTGTTGGTGACGGTGGTGTCGCGAGCCGCGTCAACGGTGCCGTCCCCGTTCGTGTCGTAACCGACGATCGTGGCGGTGACGGTCTCCTGGCCCGGGGCCTCGTTCGACTGCGTTGTGACCTCGATGCTGGCCACACCGCTTGCATTGGTCACGCGGGTGACGGAGCTGTCACCGTTGGTGAAGCGACCGGTGCCGGTCTCGGCGAAGTTCACCCCGACGCCCTGCACGGGGCGGCCGAAGCGGTCCGTCGCGGTGGCGGTGATCTGACGAACGCCGCCGACAGTCACGGTGTCCGAGGCGGGGCTGACGACGATGTTGCGGGCCTCAGCGGGGGTGGGGTTGCGGAACGTAACCCGCGAGGTGCTGGTCTCGGCCTGCGTCGGGCCCGTCGTGCCGGCGATGAAACGCGTGATCGTGGCGGAGACCGCGATGCGCTCACCCTGGCTCGGCTTGGCGTTCGTGAGAGTCGTCGTAGCGACGCCGCTCGCGTCAGTGAGCGCCTGGCTCGCCGACAGCGTCTCGACGTCCGTACCGCTCTCGTTGACGCCCGCCGTGTTGCTCGCGATGGCGAAGTTCACCAGCGCGCCCGAGACGGGGGTGCCGGCAGCGTCGCGGACGGTGGCGGTGAAGACCTCGGTCGTCTGCGACAGCGGCGCCTCGCACTCGCTCTGTGTGCCGGTGTTGTTCGTGCCGACAGTGCTGGCCGAGCCGGCAACGGTCCGGTTCGTGGCGCACTGCAGCAGCACGGTCGTGTTGACGGCCTGCGGCGCCTGCGCGGTAGCCGCGGCGGTGGCCGACGGCTCACCGCTGTTGAGGCTGTCGTTGTTGGTGGTGACGGGCGGCGTCGCGCCGTTGCCCGCACCGAACTGGTTGACGTACACCAGGATGTTGTCGTTCCCGGCGTTGGGCGCCGTGTACTGGCAGGTCGAGACGCCGTTGTTGTCGCTCTGGCTGCAGCTGATGGTGGCCGTGTCGTTCGCGCCCGTGACGTCCGCAGTCGGCGTCGCGCCGATCACGGTGTCGCCAGCGGCGTTCTTCAGCGTGGCCTGGACCGTCACGTTGTTCGTGCCGGAGTTGGCGACGACGATCTGGCTGGGCGGCGTGAGCGTGATGCCGCGAACGACCTCATTAGCGGTGGTCTTGCTGCCCGGGGTGGTCGCCCCGGTGGCGGTTCCGCCCGCGGTGACCGTGAGGCTGCTGGCGGCGGTCTGCTCACCAGCGTTCGGGACCTGGTTGTTGGCGGTGGCGCCGTTCGCGGTGGAGTCATCGATGAACGCGAGGATGTCCGCCGTACCGGTCTGCGGGTTGCCGCCGATGGCTCCGACGACACCGAAGGTGACGTTGCCCTGGGCGTCCGTGGCGAACGTCGCCGTGTCCGTGTCAGCCGCGGTAGTGCTGTCGGTCTGGGCGGCCGCGGGGGTCACCACGGTGCCAGCAGCCGCGTCAGGCGCCTGCGGGGCGCAGAAGGCGACGTCGAAGCTCTCGGTGGCGACCTGTCCGGCGGGGGTCCGCTCGGTGAGCCGCACGGTGACGCTGCGGGCCTGGGCGTTGGCGCCCGCGGCGTCCTTGACGTTGACGGTGTAGGCGCGGCAGGTACCGGCCGACGCCGTGGAGCTGGTCGGCGCGATGGAGATCGTGTCGCCGACCGCGCGGGTGGCGGCGTTCGCGGTCCCGAACGGCAGCACCAGGGCCCCACCGATCGTGGCGGCGGCGACGCCGCCGATGCAAAGACGCGTCAGCGTCTTCGAGGAGGTACGAGACATGCACTGTCCTTTCGTGACAGTCACCCGCACTTCTCAGTGCGGGGTCGAGGGCCAGAGCTACATCGCTCCGGTCCCTCTCTTCGTGCGCAAGCCCTACGAGGGCACCTGATCAGCGTGTCCTCGACCCCGGGACAGCGGTCGAAGTCTTGCCTCTCATCAGGACCACCGGGAGTGGCCCTGCACGAGTAGAGACGACGGTCACGGCGTCCGGTCGTCCCCGTCGCCCGAACTTCTCGGAAGAAGTTCCAGCAGGGTCTGTCCGGTTTGTCGCCTCCGGCGTGCTCTACAGCACAGCGAACCTAGCCGACCGCTGTGCAGCCGGCCTCGCGGGGGTCCCGCGGCGCGCCGCTACGGCAGGACGCGGGAGGACACGGGCACCCGCACGGGGCCGCTGTCCGGGTGGTCATCGGAGCTCGCGGACGGCGCCGCCGTCGGCTGGACCTCGAGGTGGTCACCGGCGGGGGTGGCGGACGGCGTCGGCGTGGGGTCGTCGGACGGGTCGCGCGGCACGAGCAGCGGCAGCGGGGAGTCGGAGGGTCGCGGGCTGGGACCGGCGGTCGGGAGCAGCGCCGGCCGGGGGCTCGGGACGGGCGACGCCGAGGTCACGACCGTGGCCGAGGCGGGGACACCTCCTGACACGGGAGCGACTGCCGCCGCGCCGGCACCGGCAGCGGGCGGGCCGGCGGGCTCCACGGGGGCGACGAACGGGTCCGGCTGGTCGCGATCGAGGCCCGTGAGGCCGGCGGGCTGGCGGGGAGCTCCCTGAGGCGCGCTCACCACGGGCACGTGGACGACGGGGGCCTTCACCGGGTCGTCGGCCCACAGGCCGGCCACGGCCTCGATCGCCTGGGCCGGGACGCGGCTGGTCGTGCCGACGACGCCGAGCAGCCCGACCAGGATGAGGACGAACGCGCCGAGGCGCCCGCTGCCCGAGACGGCGCTGCGGGCAAGCAGCGACAGGGTCGACAGGTCGTCCGGGTCGACGCCGTTCTTGAGCTGGGTCTCGGCCAGCCGCCGGCGCAGGGCCCGCCGGGCGCGGTGGAGCAGGTGCTTGACGCTGTCCTCGGGGACGCCCAGCTCCACGGCTATCTGCGGGAGCGGCTTCTCCTCGATCTCGCGCTTGACGAGGGCCTCGCGGTGCAGCGGCGACAGCAGCGCCAGCGCCTCGCGGACGATGGCGGCGTCCTCGGCCTGGATCACGGGGTCGTCGAGCTCGTCCTCGCTGAGGACGTCGCTCGGGACCGACTCGAGGTCGACGAGGCGGGGGCGGCGCTGGTCGGCCCGGTAGCGGTCGATGCAGAGGTTCGTGATGGTGCGGCGGCAGTAGGCCAGGGCCTGGAGCTCGCTGCCGAGCTCGGGCAGGGCCAGGAACAGCCGCAGGAAGGACTCCTGGACGACCTCGTCGACGTCGCGCGGGTCGCGCAGGAACCGGCGGGCGTGCAGGGCGAAGGAGCTGCGGTGCCGCAGGTAGAGGCCGGCGAAGTCGTGGGGGTCGGCGCCGAGGACCCGGTTCGGGTCGTGCGGCGACGTCGGGACCTGGGGGCCCGCGAGGGCGTCGTCGAGCGCCTCGGCGAACACCGGGTCGAGCGGGACCGGGGGCAGGACGATCTCGTCCTGCGCCTCTCCCGGGTCGATGCTCACGCGGCCGACAGTACGCCCCGGGTGTCCGCTTCGGGGACCTTCGCGGGCCTCACCCGAGGCGCTCCCCGACGCCCAGCGCGTCCGCGGCGGCGGCGAGCCGGCGGTCCCGGGACCAGAGGCGAGCGCCCGTGGTCAACCTCGCGGACGCCAGCAGGGCCGCGTCGACGTAGCCGATGCCCCTGCCCCACAGCGCCTCGTGCTCGACCAGGGCGAGCACCTCCGCCGACTCCGCGACGACGGGAGCCGGGAGCTCCTGCAGCAGCGCGACGACCTCGCGCTGACGCCCCAGCCCACCGAGGACCAGCTCGCCGACGACGTACGGGTGGACCAGCACCTCCTGCCCGTCGAGCAGGGCGGCGAGCTCGGGCACTCCCTGGCGCAGGTGGTCGACCCAGACCGAGGTGTCGACCAGGATCACGCGCCCGCGGTCCGTCGGCGCGGGACGGCGTCGAGGTCGGGGACGCTGCCGCCCAGACGCGCCAGCCGTCGCGCGCTCTCGCGCTCCACGAGGGCCGTGAGCGCGAGCCGCACCAGGGCCGTCTTCTCCGTCGTGCCGGTGAGGCGCTGGGCCTGGGCGAGCAGGTCGTCGTCGAGGGTGAGCGTGGTGCGCACGGGTCCTCCAGGCACGCCGCCGAGCATCAGGTGATGCGCTGCATGGTGCCATGCATCCCGCGTCACGGGCGGTCACCGCCTAACCTCCCTGCCGTGCAGAGCGCGAGCCTGGTCCCCGACCGCGTGGTGGTGGCCGCGGCCGTCTTCCTGACGTGCGTGCTGTTCCTCCCGAACGCGTCCGACCCCGTCAACATCGTCAAGCTCACCGCGC
Source organism: Frankiales bacterium (assembly GCA_025965495.1). Lineage (GTDB taxonomy): Bacteria > Actinomycetota > Actinomycetes > Mycobacteriales > SCTD01 > RYN-122. Next base: position 8,843 of record JAOPWW010000299.1, on the reverse strand, counting down.
TGCTGGTGTGCGCCGTCGTCCTCGCCGGGCTCGCGCTGGCCCGGTTGGTGCGCGACCGCGTCCTGCAGCTGCCGACGGGGCCGGTCGCCGTGGTCGGGCTGGCGCTCGCCGCCGCGTTCCTGGTCGCGACCGTCGTCTCCCCGCACACCCCGACGGCGGTCTACGGGACGCTCGGCCGCAACAGCGGCCTGCTCGCCTACGGCTCCGCGCTGCTGCTGTTCTTGGCCGTCCTGCGCACCTTCGACGCCGGCGCGACCCGGGTCGTCCTGTTCGGGGTCCTGCTCGCCGGGCTGTTCACCGCGTCCTACGGCGCCTTCCAGTACGCCGGGCACGACGCCGTCGGCTGGAACAACCCCTTCAACCCGATCATCGCCGGCCTGGGCAACCCCGACTTCGCCTCCGGCTACCTCGGCATCGCCGCCCCCGCCGCCGTCTGGGGCGCGCTCTGGACCGGCTGGGCCGTCGCCTGGCGGATCCTGTCGGCAGGGGCGGCGGTCCTCATGCTGGTCGTCGCGGCGCTCTCGTCCGCCGTGCAGGGGCCGCTGGCCGCCGCCGCGGGCCTCGCGGTGCTGCTCGTGGCGTGGCTGCTCGAGCGCGAGGGGCGGGTCCGCAGCGCCGGGCTCGGCGTCGTCGCGGGCGCCGTGGGGCTGGGGATCGCCGTCCTCGCGCTCGGCGCCGCCGGCACCGGCCCGGGGCACTCCTTCTTCTCCGGCATCAGCTACCGCGCCCGCACCTGGTACTGGGAGGCCGCGCTCACCATGTTCCGGCACTCCCCCGTCTGGGGCGTCGGCCTGGACAGCTACGGCATGTACTGGCGGAACGACCGGCCGATCGACGTCCCCCGCGTCCTCGGCGGCGACCACTTCTCCGACGCTGCCCACAGCGTCCCGCTGCAGATGCTCGCGCAGGGCGGGCTGCTGCTCGGGCTCGCCTACCTGGCGCTGGTCGCGCTCGTCGCGGTGTGCCTGGTCCGGGGCCTGCGCACGCTGCGGGGGCAGGAGCGGCTGCTGCTCGGCGCCGTCGGTGCCTGCTGGGCCGCCTACCAGGTGCAGTCGCTCGTCTCGATCGACCAGGTGCCCCTGCTGGTCGTCCACTTCGTGCTGGCCGCCGCCGTCGTCGTCGCCAGCGGGCAGGCGCGGCTCCGCGAGGTGCGGCTGCCGGGGGCGCTCGCCGTCGTCGCGCCGCCCGCGGGCAAGCGCCGGGGCTACTCCGTGGCCCCCCGACGCCGGGAGCTGGCCGGGGCGGACTACGCGCTGCTCGGCGTCGTCGTCGTCGCGGGCCTGGTCCTGTCGTTCCTCGCGCTGTCGCCGACCCGCGCCGCCGTCGCCGCGTACGACGGCGACGCCCTCAGCACGACCGACGGGGTCAACGCGCTCGACGACTACGAGCACGCCATCGACCTCGCCCCGTCCGTCGCGGCCTACCGGACCCGGGAGGGGCAGCTGTTCAACAACAGCGGGGACACCGTGCGGGCCCTCAAGGCGTTCGAGGGGGCGGCGAAGGCCGACCCGTTCGACATCGGGTCGGTCCGCACCAGCGGCCGCCTGGCCGAGGCCACGGGCGACTTCCCGACGGCGAAGCGCTACTACGAGCGGGCCCTGCGCCTGGACCCCACCAACGACAGCACGATCCTCGACCTCGCCCAGTTCCGGCTCAAGCACGGCGACGCCGGCGGCGCCCTCACGCTGCTCCAGGGGTCGGTGCGGCAGCTGCCGGGCAGCGCCGTCCTCTGGGCCTCCCTCGGGGACGCGCGCCTGGTCACCGGTGACAAGGCGGGGGCGAAGGCGGCGTACGACCGGGCCCTCGTGCTCAAGCCGGGCGAGCCGACGGCGACGGCGGGCCTGCAGAAGCTGGGCGGCTCGTGAGCTCCGACCCGGTGGACGCGCTGCGCGCGGAGCTCGCCGAGGAGCGGCGTCGGGTCGTCGAGCTGGAGCAGGAGCTCGCCCGGGCGCGGACGCAGGCCGCGCGCAGCGCGCAGGAGGCGCAGAGCGCCCGCGCCGAGGTGCAGGTGATGCGGGCGTCGACGTCGTGGCGGGTGTCGGCGCCGGTCCGGCTCGTCGCGCCGCTGCGGACGGCGCTGCAGGGTCCCCCGCAGACGCGGACGTCGCTGCGCCGCCCGGGCGCCCTGCGCGCCGCAGCCGCCCACCTGCAGGAGCAGGGCCTGCGACGGACGCTGCTGCGGGTCCGGCAGGAGCTCGGCCGCGGCCAGGGCACCGCGGACTACCGCTCGTGGGTCGAGGCGTACGACACCCTGTCCGACCGGGACCGGACCGCGATCCGCCGGCACGTCGAGGAGCTGCACGAGCACCCCGTGGTCAGCGTCGTCGTGCCCACCTACCGGTCGACCCCGGCGACCCTGCGCGCGGCCCTGGACAGCGTGACCCAGCAGCTGTACCCGCACTGGCAGCTCGTGGTCTGCGACGACGCCTCGGGCGACCCCGCGACCCTCGCCGTGCTGGCCGAGTACGAGACCGACGCCCGGGTCGTCGTCGTGCGGCGGACCGAGAACGGAGGCATCGCCCGCGCCACCAACGACGCCCTCGCCGCCGCCACCGGCGACCTCGTCGCCTTCCTCGACCACGACGACGTCCTCGCCCCCCACGCCCTCTACCTCGTCGCGCTGGAGGTGCTGCGGCACCCCGAGACCGACGTCGTCTACAGCGACGAGGACAAGCTCGACGCCGACGGCCTGCGCTGGGAGCCGCACTTCAAGCCGGCCTTCGACCCCGACCTGCTGCTGGCGCAGAACTACCTCAACCACCTGACCGTCGTCCGGCGGAGCCTGCTGGAGGAGCTCGGCGGCCTCAGCACCGACCTCGACGGCGCGCAGGACCACGACCTGGTGCTGCGCGCGACCACCCGCGCCCGCGAGGTCCGCCACCTGCCCTACGTGCTCTACCACTGGCGCCAGCACCCCGGCTCCGGCACGTACTCGGAGTCCCAGCTCGACGTCGCCACCGACGCGATGGCCCGCCTCGTGCAGGACCACGTCGCCGCCGACGGCGGGGTCGTCGAGCCCTCGCCGTGGGTGCGCCGCTGGAACCGCGTCGTCTGGCCGGTGCCCGACCCGGCGCCCGGCGTCACCGTCGTCGTGCCGACGCGCGATCGCCTCGAGCTGCTCCGCGAGTGCCTGCGGGGCCTGCTCGAGCGCACCGACTACCCGGCCCTGCAGGTGCTGGTCGTCGACAACGACAGCGTCGAGCCCGCGACGCTGGCCTACCTCGAGGAGGTCGGCCGGGACGCCCGCGTCACCGTGCTGCGCTCCCCCGGGCCGTTCAACTACTCCGCGCTCAACAACGAGGCCGTCCGCGCCGCGACGACGCCCCTGGTGCTGCTGCTCAACAACGACATCGTGGTCCGCGAGCCCGGCTGGCTGGCCGAGATGGTGTCGCAGGTCGTGCGGCCGGACGTCGGCGTCGTCGGCGCGCGGCTGCTCTACGCCGACGAGCGGGTCCAGCACGCCGGCGTGGTCCTCGGGATCGGCGGGGTGGCCGGCCACTCGCACAAGTACGCGAACCCGCTCGACACCGGCTACTTCGGCCGGCCCGTGCTGGTACAGGGGGTGTCCGCCGTGACGGGCGCCTGCCTGCTGACGCACCGCGAGCTGTTCCTCGAGCTCGGCGGCCTCGACGAGGTCGACCTCGCCGTCGCGTTCAACGACGTCGACTACTGCCTGCGGGTCCGGTCCTCGGGGCGGCGGGTCGTGTACACCCCGTTCGCGGAGCTCTACCACCTCGAGTCGGCCTCGCGCGGGCTCGAGGAGTCGCCCGCCCAGATCGCCCGGTTCAACCGCGAGTCCGCCGTCATGCGCGAGCGCTGGGGCCCGTGGCTGCGCGACGACCCGGCCTACAACCTGAACCTGAGCGACACGCACGAGGACTTCCGCCTGGCCGTCCCGCCGCGGGTCGGGCACCCGTGGGAGGGCCGGGTCAGCGGCTGACCGGAGGCTGCCACCGGCCGCCGAACACGACCAGCCCGCCCGACTCCCGGGGCGTCCCGAAGCCGACGTCGAACCGCAGCAGCCGCTTGCGGTGGTCGTACTCGTGCACGCAGTCGTAGGCGACGACCGACGCCGACAGGTCGAACACCCCGGGCTGCAGCGGCAGCGCGTCGACGACGAGGTCGACGTGCCCCCTGCCCTCGATCGCGTCGGGCACCATCTCGCCGTCGCGGCTGTGGTGGGCCCACACGTACACGCCCTCGACGGTCTCGATCGACCAGCCGAACACCGGGTTCTCGATCCGCTGGTGGGCCTCGTAGTGCAGGCGCAGGACCACGCTGTCGCCGGTGCTGAAGCTCGTGCGGGGCTGGCCGTCGCGCAGCACCTCGACGCGCAGGACCTGGGCCTCGCCGGACCCCCAGCGCGTGCCGCCCTGCTGGTCGACGACCCGGTCCTCGTGGCTGCCGTCGACGTAGTCGTCGACCAGGCTGGAGCTCGGGCCGACCCGCTGCAGCTCGCCGTGCTCGAGCCAGGCGACGGTGTCGCACAGGGTGCGCATGCTGCCCATGGCGTGGCTGACCAGCACCACCGTCCGGCCGCTGGCCCGCAGGTCGGCGAACCGCTCCTCGCACTTGCGCTGGAAGGCGGCGTCGCCCACGGCAAGGACCTCGTCGACCAGCAGCACGTCCGGGTCGACGTGGATCGCCACCGCGAAGCCGAGCCGCACGTACATGCCGGAGGAGTAGTTCTTCACCGGCTGGTCGATGAACTGCTCGACGCCGCTGAAGTCGACGATCTCCTCGAACCGCCGGTCGAGCTCGCCCCGCGACAGCCCGAGGATCGAGCCGTTGAGGAAGACGTTCTCGCGGCCGGACAGCTCCGGGTGGAAGCCGCTCCCCAGCTCGAGCAGCGCCGCCAGGCGCCCGCGCGTCCGGACCGCCCCCTTGTCCGGCAGCAGGATCCGGGCCATGCACTTGAGCAGCGTCGACTTGCCCGAGCCGTTCTCCCCGATCAGCCCGAACGTCGACCCCTCAGGAACGTCGAAGGCGACGTCGCGCAGCGCCCAGAAGTCCTCGTAGGTGGCCCGGCCGCCCTTGAGCAGCGCCGCCTTGAGGGACTGGTTGCGGTCGGCGTACAGGCGGAAGCGCTTGGAGACGTCGTCGACCTCGATCGCGGCGGTCACAGCTCCTCCGCCAGCCGCGGGCTGAAGCGGCGGAACACGACGACGCCGAGCGCCAGCACGACCCCGGTCGCGACGACGGCCCCCAGCCAGTCGCCGGCGCCCGGCAGGCGGCCGTCGTACAGCAGGGCGCGGAACAGGGCGATGAAGCGCTCCATGGGGTTGAGCCGGTAGAGCGTCTGGGCCGGGACGCCGAGGACGTGCAGGCCGCCGCGCCGGACGACGGCGTCGTCGACGAGCGACGCCGGGTAGACGACCGGGGTCAGGTAGAACCAGAACTGCAGCAGCAGGGCGACGAGGTAGCTCGTGTCGCGGAAGTAGACGTTGGCGATCGACAGCACCAGGCCGAGCCCGAGCGCGAACCCTGCCAGCAGGGCCACGACGACGAGCACCAGCGGCAGGTAGAGCAGCGGCCGGCCGCCGAAGACCAGCAGGAGCACCGTCAGGACTCCGAGCTCGGTGAGGAACGTGACGACGAACGACAGCACCGTGCTCGTGACGAGCACCTCGCGCGGGAAGTAGACCTTCTTCACCAGGCCGGCGTTGAGGACCAGCGCCCCCATGCCCGCGGACAGCGCCCCGGAGAAGAACGTCCAGGGCAGCAGGCCGCAGGCGAGGAACAGGGCGAAGACGTCGAGGCCGCTGGGGTCGCCGGCGGGCACGTGCGTCTGCAGCAGGACCCCGAAGACCAGGGAGAAGATCGCCAGGGTCGCGACCGGGTTGAGCAGCGACCAGCCCTGGCCGAGGGCGGTGCGCTTGTACTTGCCGCGCACCTCGCGCAGCGTCAGGTTGACGAGCAGCTCGCGGCTGGCGACGAGGTCGCCGAGGGCGGTCACGCGGGAGCCCTCAGCCGCCGGGCGAGCAGCACGTGACCCGCCACCGCGGCCGCCACCAGCAGCAGCGCCAGCGGCCAGGCCGGCGGCAGCCAGACGACGCTCTCCAGGACGGTCCGCGGGTCGAGCGGGAGCGGCAGGCCCACGGCGTAGCGGAGCAGGCTCCCGAGCAGCATCAGCAGGCCGAGGACCACGGTCGCGACGGGGACCAGGGACAGCGCACGCCGGGCCGTCGCCCCGGTCAGCACGGTCCGGTCGGCGACCACCCAGGCGGCCAGCACCGGGAGCGCCTGCGTGAGCGCCATCGCGTAGCGGCCCTGGTAGCCGGTGCCGTCGGTGAAGATCGTGAGCACCAGCGCGAAGGGCGCGAGCACGACGCCCCCGAGGGCGAGCAGCCCCAGCGCGAGCTGCTGCCGGCGGCTCCCGACCAGGAGCGCCAGCAGGACCAGCACGAGGACCATCCCGAGCCAGGCCAGGCGCAGGGCGAGCGGCGGAGCGTGGTCACGCCAGCCGAAGAAGCCGACCGTCTCGAACAGCCGGACGTCGGCCTGCTCGAGGACCGTGGCGACGGCGCCGCGCAGGGACGAGCCGAGCACGACGGAGGGGTCCGGCGGGCGGGCCAGCGCGCGTCCGGTCAGGACGCCGACGACGAGCGCGGCGCCGAGCCCACCCCCCGCCGCGACGGCGACGCGGCGGTGCTCCTGCCACAGCGGGCGCAGCGGCGGCAGGCCCGCGAGGAGCAGGACGCCCGACAGGGCGACGAGCAGCAGGGCGGTCCCGGGCCGGGCGAGCGCGAGGTAGCCGCCGGGGACGACGACGCCGACCAGGGCGGCCTGGAGCGGGACCGCCCCCCGGCGCAGCCGGTCCCAGAGCCCGCAGAATCCGAGGGTCGTCGCGATGCCGGCGGTGATCTCGGCGCCGTTGGGGTTGACCGAGCCCAGCAGGTACACGGCCATCGGGCTCGCGGCCACCAGCACGCCGGCCGCGACCACGGCCGGCTGCGGGTCCCAGGCACGGCTCGCCGCCAGCAGCAGGCCCAGGCCGAGCGCGACCGAGAGCAGTCGCATGACGTACCAGGTGGTTTCGCCGAAGCCGAACCAGGTCGGCCAGCCGACGAGGGCGTAGAACAGCGGCGGGTACCGGGCGGCGCTCGTCTCGACGGCGACCCGCTGGCGGCCGCCGGTCAGGTCGGCGATGCAGTCGGCCGGGATCCCCGCCCGGAACGCGGGGCAGGTCGCCTGGCTCGACTGGACCACCCCGGACGGCACGTCGACCGTCGTGCCGAGCGGGCCGTGGCCGACGTCGCCGCGGACCACCGCTGCGGCGTACAGGACGTGGGCGGGCTCGTCCGGCACGTTGCCCAGCGGCGACACCAGGGCCCAGCAGGCCGCGAGCAGGGCCACCAGGAGCACGGCTCCGGTGAGCGGTCCGGGACGACGGGGCGGGCGCGAGACGGTCTCCACGCGCACCGCGGAGGCGAGGGCGGTCACGAGCGGCACCACCGCGGGTCGGAGCCGTGGACGACCCGCTCGCTGCCGTCGGGCTCGACGGTGAGCACGCACAGGCGGGTCAGGACGGCGTCGTGGGCGCGGAGCCGCAGGTGGAAGCCGAGGTCCGGCACCGGGGCAGACAGAGCGGCCGCGGCGTCGGGGCGGACCTCCCGGTAGGTGTCGAGGACCGTGACCGGCTGGTCGGTGACGACGACCAGCCGCGCGTCGGGCGACGGCGTCCAGCCCTGCACCGTCGTGACGGCGCCGTAGCCCACGAGGTCCAGCGAGCCGACCTCCCCGCTGGCACCGGTGACCTGGTCGGGCCGCTCCTGCGCCACCGGGAACGGCGGGCGCTGCGAGCGGGGGAACGGGGTGAGGGCCCCCGTGGTCGGCTGCGCGCACGCGGCCAGCGCCAGCAGCAGGAGTGCGGCCGGGCCCGGCACGAGCCGCCTGCCCTGCACGCGTGACCTCCGACCGGGAGCGCCCGGGACGGGCTGCTTGTCCCCCATCCTAGGCGGCGCCGAGCCGTCGCCGGGCCCGGCGGAACCAGGCCGCGAGGGCGGCGTCGACCAGGCCGAAGCCGGGCGGCAGCGCCACGTTCGCCATCTGCAGGTGCTCGGCCAGCAGCGGCAGCAGGGCGGCGTCGGGGACGGTCCGCTCGGCCTGCAGCAGCCGGCGGCGCTCGCGCACGAACCGACGGTTCGCGACCAGCCACGTCCAGCCCCGGGCCTTCGCCGCAGGCCAGCCCTGCAGGACGGACAGCAGGACGGTGCACGCCTCGACGAGCAGCAGCGCCGGGAGCAGGGCCAGCAGGGTCCGCCGCTCGAACGCCGTCACCAGCAGCAGCAGGCGGTTGCGCTCGAGGAGGTGGTTCTTGAAGGCGTTGCGGGAGAACTCGTAGCGGTGGACGACCACGGCGTCGGGCACGTAGACGACGCTGAGCCCCCGCTGCCAGCACCGCAGGCTGAGCTCGGTGTCCTCCAGGTAGGCGAAGTACTCGGGTGCGAAGCCGCCGAGCTCCTCCCACAGCTGCCGGCGCAGCACGACGCCGGCACCGCTCGCGCCGAGGACCTCCGTGCGCACCGCGTGGTCGGCGGCCGGCTCACCGAAGGCGCCCGCCCAGGACAGGCCGCTGAAGTGCAGGGGGTTGCCCGCGGAGTTCAGCCGCTCCGGGTCGTCCGCGAGCCGGATGCTGCCGCTCGCCAGTCCGACCTCCGGCTCGCGCGCCACCTCCGCGAGCCGCGCCAGCGCCTCCGGAGCGACCAGGGCGTCCGCGTTGACCAGGGCCAGCAGCTCGCCCCGGGCCAGGGCCGCACCGGCGTTGCAGCCGCCGGCGAAGCCGAGGTTCTCCCCCGGCCGCACGACCTCGACGCCGGCCCGGCCCTCCAGCCGGTCGGGTG
>JAOPWW010000295.1 GCA_025965495.1 Frankiales bacterium | reverse complement strand
ACGTACTTGGCCGCCTCGAGCGCGGCGGCCTCGCGGGCCGCGGCCTCGGCGGCGACGCGGGCCGGGTCGAGGTCGGCGATCCGGTGGCAGCGCTTGTACTTGCGGCCGCTGCCGCACCAGCACGGGTCGTTCGCGGCCAGCTGCGGGGTCGAGGTCGTCACCGCTCCAGGCTAGGTCGCGCGTGCGGTGGCGGCGAGCGCCAGCTCCTCGAGCACGCCGCGGGCCTCGTCGTCGACGGGCGCCGCGCGGACCGCCGTCAGGGCGTCGTCGAGCAGCTCGGCGATGAGGGCCTCGACGCGGTCGCAGGCGCCGGTGTCGGTGAGGACCTCGCGCAGGGCGGCGACGCCGTCCTCGCCGAGGTGGGGGTCGCCGAGGTGGCGGCGGACCAGCTCGGCCTGCGCCGTCGTCGCGGTCTCGAGCGCCATCGCGACCAGGACGGTGCGCTTGCCCTCGCGCAGGTCGTCGCCCGCCGGCTTGCCGGTCTGCTCGGGGTCGCCGAAGACGCCGAGGACGTCGTCGCGCAGCTGGAAGGCCTCGCCGAGCGGCAGGCCGTAGCCGGAGTAGGCGTCGAGCACCTCCTGGCCGGCGCCGGCCAGGGCCGCCCCGAGGTGCAGCGGCTTCTCGATCGTGTACTTGGCGCTCTTGAACCGGGCGACCCGCAGCGCGCTCTCGACGGTGTCGCCGCCCTTGGCCTGCTCGAGCAGGTCCAGGTACTGGCCGCCCATCAGCTCGCTGCGCATCTCGTCGAACACGGCCTTGGCCGACGGCAGGACCTGTCCGGGCACCCCGCTGGTGCACAGCATCTCGTCGGACCACGACAGCGCCAGGTCGCCGAGCAGGATCGCCGCGCCGCAGCCGAACGCCTCGGGGTCGCCGTGCCAGCCCTGCGCGCGGTGGGTGCTGGCGAAGCGCCGGTGCACGGCGGGCGCGCCGCGGCGGGTGTCGCTGCCGTCCATGACGTCGTCGTGGATCAGGGCGCAGGCCTGGAACAGCTCGAGCGCGGCGGCCGCGACGACGACCTCGTCGCCGTCGACGCCGCCCGCGCCGCGGTAGCCCCAGTAGCAGTACGCCGGCCGCAGGCGCTTGCCGCCGGCCACGAGGTCGTCCAGGTCGTCGCTGAGCGGGCCGAGCTCCTCGCTGACGGCGTCGAGGCGCGGGAGCTGCCCGGCCACGAACCCGTCCAGCGCCTTCTGCACGCGCTGGCGCAGGTCGGCGCGGTCGAGGGGGCTCATAGCGGGCCACCCTAGACGCGCGCGACTAGCCTCGGGGTCATGGCGACCGGCTCGATCAGGGACATGCTCGCGACCGGCGACCGGACGTTCTCCTTCGAGTTCTTCCCGGCCAGGACCGACGAGGGCGAGCGCACCCTGTGGCAGGCGCTGCGCGAGCTCGAGCCGCTGCAGCCCGACTTCGTCTCCATCACCTACGGCGCCGGCGGCTCCACCCGCGACCGCACGATCGCGATGACCGAGAAGATCGCCACCGACACGACGTTCACGCCGCTGGCGCACCTCACGGCCGTCGACCACACCGTGCCGGAGCTGCGGCGCATCGTCGGCCAGCTCGCGGGCGCCGGCGTCCGCAACGTGCTGGCCCTGCGCGGCGACCCGCCCGGCGACCCGATGGGGGAGTGGGTCAAGCACCCGGAGGGCCTGGAGTACGCCTCCGACCTCGTCGAGCTCGTCCGCGCCTCCGGCGACTTCTGCGTCGGCGTCGCGGCGTTCCCGGAGAAGCACCCGCGCTCGGCCGACCTCGACAGCGACGTCGCCCGGTTCGTCGACAAGTGCCGGGCCGGGGCGGAGTTCGCCATCACCCAGTTCTTCTTCGACCCCGCCGACTACCTGCGGCTGCGCGACCGGGTCGCCGCGGCCGGGTGCGAGCTCCCGATCCTGCCCGGGATCATGCCGGTGACCAACGTCAAGTCGATCGAGCGGATGGCGCAGCTGTCCAACGCCGCCTTCCCGGCTGCCCTCGCGGAGCGCCTGCACGCGGTCGAGGACGACCCCGCCGCGGTCCGCGAGGTCGGGGTCGAGGTCGCGACGGAGCTCTGCGAGACGCTGCTCGCCGAGGGGGCGCCCGGCCTGCACTTCATCACCCTCAACCGCAGCACGGCCACCCGGGAGATCTGGGGCCGGCTGGACCTGTCCGCCCGGGTGTGACCCCGCCCCCCGACCAGGTGCGCAGGGCCGACCTCGTCCTGGAGGGCGGCGGCGTCAAGGGCGTCGCCCTGGCGGGCGCCGTCGTCGAGCTGGCCCGCAACGGGTACGCGTTCCCGCGGGTCGCGGGGTCCTCGGCGGGCGCCGTCGCCGGCTGCCTGGTCGCCGCGCTGCAGGCCGCGGGGGAGCCGGTCGCACGGCTCGAGGACGTCCTGCGCGCCGTCGACCTGCGCCGGTTCCGCGACGTCAGCGGCATCGGCCGGCTGCCGCTCGTGGGGCGCGGGCTGGCGCTGCTGGCCCACGACGGCCTCTACGACGGGCGCTACCTCGAGCGGTTCCTCACCGGCGCGCTCGGCGAGCTCGGGGTGCGGACCTTCGGCGACCTCCGCCTGCCCGACCCCGGCACGTCGCTGTCGCCCGCGCAGTCCTCCCGCCTGGTCGTCACGGCCTCGGACCTGTCCCGGCGCCGGCTCGCCCGGCTGCCCTGGGATCTGCCCTCCTACGGCGTCGACCCGGACGACTACCCGGTCGCGCGGGCGGTCCGGGCGTCGTCGGCGATCCCGTTCTTCTTCCGCCCGGTCGTGCAGCCCACCCCCGACGGCGACGCCACCTGGGTCGACGGCGGTCTGCTGTCGAACTTCCCGGTCGACCTGTTCGACCGCACCGACGGCGCCCCGCCCCGCTGGCCGACCTTCGGCGTCCGGCTCACCGCCCGCCCGGGCACGCCGCCGGCGACGCACCCGGTCCACGGCCCGTTCGGGATCGGCCTGGCCGCGCTCGACACCCTGCTGACCGACCAGGACGCCGCCCACGTCGAGGACCCGTGCACCGTCGTCCGGACCGTGTTCGTCCCCACCGACGGCGTCAGCGCGGTCGACTTCGGGCTCGACGACGCCGCCCAGGACGCCCTGTCCGCCGCTGGGACCGCGGCCGCCCGCAGCTTCCTCGCCGGCTGGGACTGGCCCTCCTACCTGCGGCAGTGCCGGGGCGGGACGCCCCTGCCGGTGGCGTCGTCCCGCGTGGCGCCGGACCAGCCCGGGCTGTGGTGAGCCGCGCGACCTAGCCTGACGGGCATGAAGCTGTCCCACCGCGTCCGGACCACCGCCTCGCCCGCCGAGGTGTGGCAGGTCCTCGGCGACCCGCAGCGCTGGCCGGAGTTCGACCTGTTCCTGCGCACGGTGCGCGGCTCGCACGGCAGCGCCGCCGCCGGGCAGCACCTGCTGGGCCTGGCCCGGGTCGCCTCGCTGCGCATCCCCGTCGACGTCGTCGAGGCCGTCCCGGACAAGCGGCTGGTGCTGCTGGTCCACACCGCGCCCGGGCTGCGGGAGACCATCACCACCGAGATCACGCCGGCCGTCCGGGGCGGCAGCGACCTCGTGGTGTCCGTCGTCGTCGAGGGCCTGTGGGCCCGGGCCGGGGCGCTGCCGCTGTGGCTCGCCTGCGGGCTGCAGGCCCGGCTGCTCGCGGCCCGCACGGACCGGTCGGCCAGGAAGCTGCGGCGCGAGCGGTCGGCGTGAGCACCCCCCTGCTGCTCCTGGTCGCCGTCGGCGTCGCCCTGGTCGTCCTCGGCCTGGTCACCGCGAAGCGGCCCGAGCACGCGATCGCCGACCGCGACGGCTACTTCGACCGCTGGCAGGTGCTCCACGGCGGCTACGACCCCCGCACCGCCACGGTCTGGGTCCGGTTCTGGCTCACGCTCGTCTACCGGATCGGCCGTCCCCTGGCGAAGCGGGGCGTGCAGCCCGACGTCGTGACGCTGTCGTCGGTGTGGATCGCCCTCGCGGTCTTCGTGCCCGCGGCCCAGGGCGGGCACTGGCCGATCCTCGCCGGCTGGGTGCTCGTCGCCAGCGGCCTGTTCGACACCCTCGACGGCTGCGTCGCCGTCCTCGAGGACCGCACCACGAAGTGGGGCTACGTCCTCGACTCCCTGGTCGACCGCGTCAACGACGTCGTCTACCTCGTCGCCGTCGTGTCGGTCGGCGCGCCGCCGGTGCTGGCGATCACCTGCGGCGTCGGGTTCTTCCTCATGGAGTACGCCCGCGCCCGGGCCGGCAACGCCGGGGGCGACGCCGTCGGCCGCGTCACGGTGGGGGAGCGGCCGATGCGGGTCATCTTCCTGTCGGCCTCGATCCACTTCGGCGGCGTCTTCGTCGCCCACGCGCACGCGGTCGCGACCGTCGGGCTGTCGGTCATGACGGCGTTCACCGCGGTCGGGCTGGCCCAGCTGCTGGTCGCCCTGCGCCGGCAGCTGCTCGCGCTGCCGGTGGCGGAGCCGACCGCGGTCTAGTTCTCGCGGCGCAGGCGGTCGGCGACGACGGTCGCGGCGCCGGCGGTCACCACTCCGCAGACGAGCGCGACGAACCGGTACTTCAAGCCCGGCACGAGCGCCTGCACGACGATCGGCACGAGCAGCACCCCGACGTGCACCCCGATGGTCCGGCCGACCCGGGCGACGTCGACGCCCTTGCGGACCAGCGAGGTGCCGGGGCGGCCGCGCAGCAGGGCCGTCCGGGCCACGGGCAGCCCGAGGAACACGCCGGCTGCCGTGCCGAGGACGCCGAACACGAGCGAGACCTGCGTGATCACGACCAGCAGGACGACGGCGAACCATGCGAGGAGCAGTGCGCGCTCGGCCTTGTTCATGGGCCGATCATGCCCGAGAGCGGGAGGGAGCGGTCAGATCCAGCTGGGGTCGATGACGTCGCCGCCGCCGTCGTCGGCCGGGACCGTCGGCCAGTCACCGGCGTCGGGGTCGACCGTGGGGGTGCCGGCGGCGGGGTCGCCGGTGGTGGGCGCACCGGCGGCGGGCGTGGTGGTGGTCGCCGCGGGGGCCGTGGCGGGGGTGGTGGCGGCGGCGCT
>JAOPWW010000277.1 GCA_025965495.1 Frankiales bacterium | reverse complement strand
TCGACGGCGGCGACGTCCTGCCCTACGACGCCCTGGTCCTGGCCACCGGCAGCACCGCGGTGGTCCCGCCCGTCCACGGCATCGCCGGCCCGAGCGGGCAGCTGCTGCCGGGCGTCTTCGTCTTCCGCACCCTCGACGACTGCGCCGACATCGCGGCCGCGGCCGGGCGGGCCCGCAAGGCGGTCGTCGTCGGCGGCGGGCTGCTCGGCCTCGAGGCCGCCCGCGGCCTGCTCGCGCACGGTCTCCAGGTCGACGTCGTGCACGGGGCGACGCACCTGATGGACGTGCAGCTGGACGCCCTCGGCGGCGCGGTCCTGCGCCGCGCCGTCGAGGCGCTCGGCGTCGGGGTCCACCTCGGGTCCTTCGCCAGCAGCGTCACCGGCAGCCGCCGCGTCACGGGCGTGGGCCTCGCGGACGGCCGGCACGTCGACGGCGACCTCGTCGTGCTCGCCTGCGGCGTCCGGCCCGAGACGACGCTGGCCCGCGAGGCGGGGCTCGCCGTCGAGCGGGGCGTCCTGGTCGACGACCGGCTCGCCACCGACGACCCCCGCGTGTTCGCGCTCGGGGAGTGCAGCCAGCACCGGGGCCAGGTCTACGGGCTCGTCGCCCCCGCGTGGGAGCAGGCCGCGGTCCTCGCCGACGTGCTCACCGGCGGCGGCTCGCGCTACACCGGCAGCCGCACCGTCGCGCGGCTCAAGGCGATGGACCTCGACCTCGCCGCGATGGGCGACGTCGCGCCGGGCCTGGAGGACTGCGCCGACGGCGTCGAGGTGCTGCAGTTCGCCGACCCGGTCCGGCACGTCTACAAGAAGCTCGTCGTCCGGGACGGCGTCGTCGTCGGCGCCGTGCTGCTCGGCGACCTGTCCACCGCCGGCCCGGTCACCCAGGCCTTCGACCGCGGGACCCCCCTGCCGGCCGAGCGGCTGCACCTGCTGTTCAGCGGCCTGTCGTCCGGCCCGCCCGCCGAGGTCGCCGACGACGACGTCGTCTGCACCTGCAACGGCGTCACGGCCGGCGCCCTGCGCGCCTGCGGCGCCCGGACCGTCCCCGAGGCCGCCCTCGCCACCCGTGCCACCACCGGCTGCGGCACCTGCGCCTCGTCGGTCGCCGCCCTGCTCCCGCGCACCACCCCCGCTGTCCCCGAGCTCGTCAGGAGCACCGCATGAGCCGCAAGACCCTCGTCGTCGTCGGGCACGGGATGGTCGGGCACCGCCTCGTCGAGTCGGCCGTCGCCCGCGGCCTGCTCGAGGAGTGGGACGTCGTCGTCCACGCCGAGGAGGACGTCCCCGCCTACGACCGGGTCGCTCTGACGTCGTGGTTCGACGGCCGCGACGACCTGTGCCTGGTCGCCGACGGCTTCTTCGACACCCCCGGGCTCGAGCTGCGCCTGGGCGACCCGGTGGTCGCCGTCGACGTCGAGGCGCGCACCGTCACCTCGCGCTGCGGCCTCGTCACCCCCTACGACGCGCTCGTGCTCGCGACCGGGTCGACGCCGTTCGTGCCGCCCGTCCCGGGCGCGACGGGCGAGCGGCGCTTCGTCTACCGGACCGTCGAGGACCTCGGGAGGATCAAGGCCGCCGCTGCCGGCGCGACCCGGGGCGCCGTGGTCGGGGGCGGCCTGCTCGGGCTCGAGGCCGCCGGCGCCCTGCACGGGCTGGGGCTGGAGACGACGGTCGTCGAGTTCGCGCCGCGGCTGATGCCCGTGCAGGTCGACGAGGCCGGCGGGGTCGCCCTGCGCCGCCTCGTCGAGGACATGGGCGTCCAGGTGCGCCTCGGGGCCTCCACGCAGCAGGTCCTCGACACCGACGGCGGCCTGCGGATGGAGTTCGCCGAGGGCGACCCCCTCGACGTCGACCTCGTGGTCTTCAGCGCCGGCATCCGCCCGCACGACGCCCTCGCCCGTGAGGCCGGCCTGGCCGTCGGACCCCGTGGCGGCATCGACGTCGACGAGGCCTGCCGCACCAGCGCTCCCGACGTCTACGCCGTGGGGGAGTGTGCCCACGCCGCGGGGCGCGCCTGGGGTCTGGTCGCGCCGGGGTACGCCCAGGCCGAGGTGGTCGTCGACCGGCTGCTCGGCGGGCAGGCGACCTTCACGGGCGCCGACCTGTCCACCAAGCTCAAGCTGCTCGGCATCGACGTCGCGAGCTTCGGCGACGCCTTCGCCACGACACCTGGGGCGCTCGAGCTGGTCTACGCCGACCCCGTCGCGGGCGTCTACAGCAAGCTCGTCGTGAGCGACGACGCCGGCACCCTGCTCGGCGGGATCCTGGTCGGCGACGCGTCGCAGTACGCCCTGCTGCGCCCGATGGTCGGCGCGCCCATCAGCGGCAGCCCGGCCGACCTCGTGCTGCCGGTCCGCGGCGACGCCCCCGTCGGAGCCGGTGCGGCCGCGCTGCCCGACAGCGCGCAGGTCTGCTCCTGCACCGCCGTCACCAAGGGCGAGATCCGGTGCGCGGTCTCCGAGGGCGGCTGCCGCGACGTCGCCGGCGTCAAGGCCTGCACCGGCGCCGGGACCGTCTGCGGCTCGTGCGTCGGACTGGTCAAGGACGTCGTCGGGCTGGAGCTCAAGGCGCTCGGCGTCGCGGCGAGCACGGCGCTGTGCGAGCACTTCGACCTGTCGCGGGCCGAGATGTTCGAGGTCGTGCGGGTGCGGGGCATCCGCACCTGGAGCCAGCTGCTCGCCGAGCACGGCCGCGGCGCCGGCTGCGACGTCTGCAAGCCGACCGCCGGCAGCATCCTGGCCAGCCTGCACGGAGAGCACGTCCTCGACGGCGAGCACGCGACCCTGCAGGACACCAACGACCACCTGCTGGCCAACATCCAGAAGGACGGGACCTACTCGGTCGTCCCGCGCATCCCCGGCGGCGAGGTCACGCCGGAGCACCTCATCGTGATCGGGCAGGTCGCCCAGGACTTCGGGCTCTACACGAAGATCACCGGCGGGCAGCGGATCGACCTGTTCGGCGCCCGCGTCGAGCAGCTGCCGCAGATCTGGAAGCGCCTGGTCGACGCCGGCATGGAGAGCGGCCACGCCTACGGCAAGTCGCTGCGGACCGTGAAGTCGTGCGTCGGCTCCACCTGGTGCCGCTACGGCGTGCAGGACTCCACGACCCTGGCCATCGAGCTCGAGCTCCGCTACCGGGGCCTGCGCAGCCCCCACAAGGTCAAGATGGGCGTCAGCGGCTGCGCCCGCGAGTGCGCCGAGGCGCGGAGCAAGGACTTCGGCGTCATCGCCACCGACAACGGCTGGAACCTCTACGTCGGCGGCAACGGCGGCTTCCGGCCCCGCCACGCCGACCTGTTCCTCACCGACGTCGACACCGACACCCTGGTCCGCACCATCGACCGGGTGCTCATGTTCTACGTCTTCACCGCCGACCGGCTGCAGCGCACCGCGCCGTGGATCGAGGGCCTCGAGGGCGGGCTGGAGCACCTGCGCGCCGTCGTCGTCGACGACAGCCTGGGCCTGTGCGCCGAGCTCGACGCCGCGATGGAGCGCCACGTGGCCGGCTACTCCGACGAGTGGGCCGACGTCCTCGCCGACCCCGCGAAGCTCGCCCGGTTCGCCTCCTTCGTCAACGCCCCCGACGAGCCCGACCCCTCGCTGCGCTACGACACCGTCCGTGGCCAGATCCAGCCCGCTCCCCGCGACGCCGGCCCCGTCCTGGTCGCCGGCCCGACCCTGCAGGTGGTCCGATGACAGCCGAACTGCTCGCCCTCCCCGCCTGGACCACCGTCTGCTGGCTGAACCAGCTGCAGGTCGGTCGCGGCGTCGCCGCCCTCGTCGACGGCGACCAGGTCGCCCTGGTCCGCACCCCCGACGGCTGGCTGCACGCCGTCGGCAACCGCGACCCCCGCAGCGGCGCGATGGTCATGTCGCGGGGCATCGTCGGCAGCCGCGGCGACCGGCCGACCCTCGCCGGGCCGCTGTACAAGCAGGTGTTCGACCTCGAGACCGGGGAGTGCCTCGACGACCCGTCGCAGCGGCTCCCGGTGCACGAGGTCGCCGTCGTCGGGGGGCTCGTGCGGGTCCGCCTGGCGCGGGACTAGCGGCCCGTCACCCGGGCGGGTGGTCAGCCGCTGGTCCCCGGGTGCCGAGGACCCCTCGTCCGGGTGGTCCAGCAACGGGCGAGTCCTGCCGATGCCCCCTTCGTGACCCGCCGCCCCGCCGCCCTGCATCCCGTGGCTCTGCACCCCGTGGCCCTCGTGACCCGCTGGGACGGCTTCTGCCTCCCGTGCGGCAGCGACGCCCGACCGCTGGCCCTCACCTGGGTCGGCGCCCGCGGGCTGCGCGCCTGGCTCGCCGGCCACGGCTGGACCGACGGCGAGCTGCGGCTCACCTGTGCGTGCTGCGGCGGCGTCGACGTCGTCGGCTGGGAGGACGAGCCCGAGCCGGCAGAGATCGCCGCTCCGGTCGAGGTCGATGCTGCGGTCGAGGTCGAGGTCGAGGTCGGGGCTCCGGTCGCCGCGCCTGCCTCAGCGGTCGTGGTCCCTGCTTCCCCGGTCGGCGTCCCTGCTGCGGCCGGCGTCGTCGCTCCGGCTCCCGTCCCGGCCGCCGTCATCGCTCCGGCGTCCGTCCCCGCCGCCCGCGTGCCGTCGCCCGCCGTCGTCCGGGTGGTCCGCGTGCTCGACCTGGACGTCCCGGACGCGGTCGCGGTGCACGGCGTCGCCGAGGTCCCCGCCCCGCGCCGTCCCGCGCGCGCCGAGCGCCGGGCCGCGGTCCGGGCCGGCCTCG
>JAOPWW010000240.1 GCA_025965495.1 Frankiales bacterium | reverse complement strand
CTCGCGCCCAAGCTGGTCGACGCGCTGCTGCACACCGCCTACCACGTGTTCCCGGACTCGACGGCGGCCGGCGGCAGCGAGCGCAACCCGCGGGACGCGGCGCCCGAGGCCCTGTCGCGCGGGGCGGCCGCGATGGTGCGGCTGCTGCCGGGCGTGCACTGGTAGGGGCGTCCGGGGCTACGGGTGCAGGCGCCCGAGGGCTGCAAGCGCCTCAGGTCTGCAGACGCTTCGGGGCCTGCAGGCGCTTCGGGGCCTGCAGGCGCCAGCCCTCGCGCAGCAGTCCGGCGAGCTCGTCCCCGTCGGGGTCGACGTCGAGCTGCAGGCCGAGCCAGCCGCGGGGGCCGAGGTAGGGCGGGACGAAGAAGCGCTCCGGCTCGGCCTCGACGGCCTCGGCCTGCGCCTCCCTGGTGCTCTTGACCCAGACGGCCAGGCGGCCGTCGCCGTGGTGGTCGTCCAGGAAGTAGGCGAAGGTCTTGCCCGCCACCTGCCAGACCGGCCGGGTGTGGCTGGTGGACTCGGCGACCTCGGGCAGGGCGAGGCAGAGCGCCCGCACCTGCCCGAGCGCGTCCACTAGTTGAGCGTCCGGGTGCCTGCCGGCAGGGTCCCGCCGCCGAGGACCTCGGCGGCGGCGTCCTGCAGGGCGGTGAGCGCGACCCGCTGGGTGAACGGGCCGGTGGAGACGCGCGCGACCCCGAGCTCCTGCAGCTCCGCCGTCGGGAGGGAGGCGCCGGGGACGCTGATGACGCTGAGGTTCCCGCGCCCCAGGCCCTCGACCAGCGTGGCGATCTCCTCGCCGGCGACGGCGCCGGGGACGAAGACGACGGGCG
Organism: Frankiales bacterium; assembly: GCA_025965495.1. Classification (GTDB taxonomy): domain Bacteria; phylum Actinomycetota; class Actinomycetes; order Mycobacteriales; family SCTD01; genus RYN-122. Next base: position 1,824 of record JAOPWW010000240.1, on the reverse strand, counting down.
CGCCGGCCTGCAGGTAGGCCTTCCCGCGGCGGACGGCCTCGGCGAGCAGCTCCGCGCGGTCGGCGCCCTCGGGGGCGCGCAGCAGGGCGTCGGTGCGGGCGTTGAGGACGAAGTCGATGCCGGCGGAGCGGCCCGCCGCCAGCGCCGCCTCGACCGCCGCGACGGACTCCTCCAGCGGCTTCATCTGGTCCTCGAGGTTGCCCCCGACGACGCCGGCCTCGATCGCCTTCGCGACGGTGGCCCCGGCGTCGCCGTAGCCGGCCTCGAGGTCCATCGTGACGGGCAGGTCCACGGCGGCGCAGATCCGCCGGACCATGTCGAGGTGGAGCTCCAGCGGGATGTTCTCGCCGTCCTCGTAGCCGAAGGTCGAGGCGATCGAGTGGCTCGCGGTGGCGAGCGCCTGCGCACCGGGCGTCGCGGCCACGACCTTGGCCGAGACGACGTCCCAGACGTTGGCGAGCACGAGCACCTCGGGGGCGCGGTGCAGGGCGAGCAGGGACGCGGCGCGGGAGGCGAGGTCGGTCATGGCCCGACCCTAGAGGCGACCTCCGACAGGACCGGTCCTAGGTGAAGAGCGTGGACCCGACGAAGCCGCCGGGACGGACGCCGGGCGGGACCGCGAACAGGGCGGAGCCGACGTGCTGGACGTACTCGCCCATCGCGTCGTGCTGGGCGAGCGCCTTCTGCACGCTGACGAACGCGGTGCGGGGGTCGCGCTGGTAGGCCAGGAAGAACAGGCCGGCGTCGAGGTGCCCGAGGCCGTCGGCGCCGTCGACGTAGCTGTAGCCGCGGCGCAGCAGCTGCGCGCCGCCGTGCCGGCTGGGGTGGGCGAGCGCGACGTGGCTGGTGGGCGGCAGCGCGTCGGGGTGGATCGCGCTGTGCTCGTGGGGCATCCCCAGGGGAGCGCCGACGGCCTTGGTGCGGCCGGTGACGCGCTCCTGCTCCTCGAGGCTGGTGCGGTCCCAGGTCTCGATGTGCATCGCGATGCGGCGGGCCACCAGGTAGGAGCCGCCGTCCATCCAGGGGGCGCCGTCGGCCGCGTGCGCCCAGACGTGCTCGTCGAGGGTCGCGCCGTCGTCCTGGCTGGGGTTGGCGGTGCCGTCCTTGAAGCCGAACAGGTTGCGCGGGGTCTGGGCGTCCTTGCTGGTGCTGGAGGCCTTGCCGAAGCCGAGCTGCGCCCAGCGGACCGCCGCGGTGCCGGCGGCCATCCGGGTGAGGTTGCGGATCGCGTGGACGGCGACCTGGGGGTCGTCGGCACAGGCCTGGACGCACAGGTCCCCGCCGCTGCGGGCGGGGTCGAGGGCGTCGCCGGCGAAGCGGGGGAGGTCGGCCAGGGCCGCGGGGCGCCGGTCGGCCAGGCCGAAGCGGTCGTCGAACAGGGACGGCCCGAAGCCGAACGTCAGGGTCAGGCGGGCGGCGTCGTGGCCGACGGCCTCTCCCGTGTCGGACGGCGGAGCGAGGGGGCTGGCGCCGGCGCCTCCTGCGGTGTCCAGGCCCTTGCCCGCGGTGAGCTGCGCCGCGGCGTCGGTCCAGCGCTGGAGCAGCCGCACCAGCGCCGCGCGGTCAGTGGTGGTGACGTCGAAGGCGGCGAAGTGCAGGTGGCCCTGGACCGACGTCGTGATGCCCGCCTGGTGTGCGCCGTGGAACGGCACGACGGGGCTCGCCTCCGCCGCCTCGGCGTGGACGAGCAGGGGGGCGGCGACGCCGGCGGCGCCTGCGCCGAGGACGCCGGCGAGCAGGCCGCGGCGGGAGACCGTCATGCGGTGGCCGCGGCGGTCAGGCGGGACAGGGGCTCGCCGAGCGCGTCGACGGCCTGGGCCAGGG
>JAOPWW010000216.1 GCA_025965495.1 Frankiales bacterium | reverse complement strand
CGGCTGCCGATCGGCCCCCACCTGCACCAGCCCTACGGGATCGTCCACGGCGGCGTGTACTGCTCCGTCGTCGAGACGACCGCCAGCGTGGGCGGCGCCCTGTGGTTCGGCGACCGCGGCAGCGTCGTCGGCGTCAGCAACCACACCAACTTCCTGCGCGCGGTCCGCGACGGCGTCCTCGAGGTCCGGGCGACGCCGGTCCACCGCGGCCGCACCTCCCAGCTGTGGAACGTCGAGATCACGTCCGAGGACGGCAAGCTCGTCGCCAAGGGCGAGGTCCGGCTGGCCAACGTGCAGGCGGCGCAGATCGGCGGCTGAGCCCGGCCACACGCCCGCCTCACAGCCCTCCGGCGAGACTGGACCCGTGCTGTCCTCGCTGTCGTTCGTCTCGCCGTCGCGGCTCCTGCTGCTGCTGGCGGTCCTCGCCGTCGCGGTCGCCGGCGTCGTCGCGGCGCTGCGCGGCCGGCGGGACCGCGGGCGGTTCGCGTCCCCGCAGATGCAGGCCTCGGTCATGCCCGTCTCCCCCGGCTGGCGCCGCACGGTGCCCGCCGTCGTGCTGCTGCTGGGGCTGACGCTGGCGACCGTCGGCTTCGCCCGGCCCCAGGTCCTCGCCGACCAGGCCCGCGACCGCTCGATCGTGCTCGTCACCCTGGACACCTCGACGTCGATGCTCGCCGACGACGTCCAGCCGACGCGGATCAGGGCCGCGGTCGCCGCCGCGCAGGAGTTCGTGCGTGGGCTGCCGCCGCAGGTCGACGTCGGGCTGGTGTTCTACAACGCCAACGTCCGCCTGGTGACGGCGCCGACGCCGCAGCACGAGAAGGTCGCCAAGGCCCTCCCCCGCTACTTCCTCGCCGGCGGGACCGCGCTCGGCGAGGCCGTGCTGACCGGGCTGTCGACCCTGCCGCCGGAGTTCCGCCGCTCCGCCGACGGAGGCCCGCCCGCGGCCCGCGTCGTCGTGCTGTCCGACGGCGGGTCCACGACCGGCCGCCCGGTCTCGGACGCCGTCGCGCAGGCCCAGGAGTACGGCGTCCCCGTGTCGACCATCGCCTACGGCACCGACGCCGGGGTGGTCGTGCAGGACGGCCGCAGCTACCCCGTGCCGGTCGACACCGCCCTGCTGACCCAGCTCGCCGACGGCACGGGCGGGACCGCCTACCGCGCCGCCGACGCCGGTCAGCTGGCCGCGGTGTACCAGGACATCGGCACCCGGGTGGCGCGGGAGACGGCCCGTCGCGAGCTGACCGCGCCGGTCGCCGGGCTGGCCGCGGGGCTGGTTGTCCTGGCGGCGCTGGGGTCGCTGCTGGGGACCGGCCGGCTCGCCTGACGCTCCCTGCCTGTCGTCGCCGGAACTGTCGGACCCCCCGCCTACCGTCGCGGCATGCGCCTGCTGCACACCTCTGACTGGCACCTCGGCCGCTCCCTGCACCGCGCCGACCTGCGCGACGCGCAGGCGGCGTTCCTCGACTCCCTCGTCGACGTCGTCCGGTCCGAGCGGGTCGACACCGTGCTGGTGTCCGGGGACGTCTACGACCGCGCCGTCCCCCCGCTGGACGCCGTCGCGCTGGCCGAGACGGCGCTCGAGCGCTTGCGCGACGCCGGCGCCCGGGTCGTCGTCATCAGCGGGAACCACGACTCCGCGACCCGGCTCGGCTTCAGCAGCCGGCTGCTCGACGCCAGCGGCGTCCACCTCCGCACCCGGGTCGCCGGGTGCGCCGAGCCCCTGGTCCTCGAGGACGCGCACGGGCCGGTCGCGGTCTACGCCGTGCCCTACCTCGAGCCCGACCTGGTGCGCGACGAGCTCCCGGGGGACACCGCCGGCCTCGGCCGCGGGCAGGGCGCGGTCCTCGGGCACGCCCTGCAGCAGTGCGCCGCCGACCTCGCCGTCCGGGGCGGCCGCTCCGTCGTGCTCGCGCACGCGTGGGTGATGGGCGGGGAGGCGTCCCTCAGCGAGCGCGACACGACCGTGGGCGGCGTGGGGCACGTGCCGGCGTCCCTGTTCGCCCCCTTCGACTACGGCGCCCTCGGGCACCTGCACGGGCCGCAGGTCCTCGCCGAGGGACTGCGCTACAGCGGCTCGCCCCTGGCCTACTCCTTCTCCGAGGCCCGCCACACCAAGGGCTCCTGGCTGGTCGAGCTGGGCGCGTCCGGCCTGGCCCGGGTCGAGGCCGTCCCCGCGCCGGTCCCGCGCCGGCTGTCGGTCCTGCGCGGCCCGCTGCCGGAGCTGCTCACCAGCCGGGCGCACGACGCGGTCGAGGACGACTGGCTGTCCGTCGTCCTCACCGACCCCGTCCGGCCCGACGACGCGATGGCCCGGCTGTCGGTCCGCTTCCCCCACGTCCTGGTCCTGGCCCACGAGCCCGAGGGCGCCGGCCGCGACGACCGCACCTACGGCGCCCGGGTCGCCGGCCGCAGCGACCTCGAGGTCGCCACCGGCTTCGTCGAGCACGTCCGCGGCGGCGCCCCCGACGACGCCGAGACCGGCCTGCTCGCCGCGGCCCTCGAGGCAGGACGGCTCGCGGGGGTGTCGGCGTGAGGCCGCACCGCCTGCGGGTCACCGCCTTCGGGCCGTTCGCCGAGACCGTCGAGGTCGACCTCGACGCGCTCGCCGGCAGCGGGCTGTTCCTGCTCCAGGGCGACACGGGCTCGGGCAAGACGACCTTGCTCGACGCCCTGGGCTTCGCCCTCTACGGCCGCGTGCCGGGGGTGCGCAACAAGGCCGGCCGGCTGCGGTCGGACCACGCTCCGGCCGACCTGCGCACCTCGGTGCAGCTCGAGGTCACCCTGGCCGGGCGGCGCCTGCGGCTCACCCGCTCGCCGGCGCAGGAGCGGCCCAAGGCGCGCGGCACCGGGACGACCACGGAGCCCGCGAAGGTGCTGCTCGAGGAGCGGGACGCGTCCGGGACCTGGCGCGGCGTGTCGACTCGCGCCGGGGAGGCCGACCAGGAGGTGAAGGACCTGGTCGGCATGTCGGCCGACCAGTTCTTCCAGGTCGTCCTGCTGCCCCAGGGCGACTTCGCCCGCTTCCTGCGGGCCGAGGCGGACGAGCGCGGCAAGCTCCTGCAGGCCCTGTTCGGCACGGAGCGGTTCTCCCGGGTCGAGTCCTGGCTGGCCGAGCAGCGGCGCACGGCGTCCGCCGCGGCCGCCGCTGCGGGCGAGGCGGTCCGGCAGGCCGCCGCCCTGGTCCGTCAGGCCGCGGGCGTGCCCCTCGACGACGCTCCCCTGCCGCTCGAGGAGGCGCTGTCCT
>JAOPWW010000203.1 GCA_025965495.1 Frankiales bacterium | reverse complement strand
CGGTTGTCGTCGTCGGCGGCCAGGAACACGTCGTCGACGGCGTCGCAGCGGGCGAGCGCGGCCCGCAGGGCGTAATTGCGGGTGGAGTGGTCGGCCGGTCCGGCGCCCCCGAGCAGGTCGCGGTCGAGGACGCACTCCAGGCCCGCGAGGGGCGAGGGCGTGACGACCAGCACGCGGTCGACCCACGGCGCGTGCGCCCGCCAGTGGGCGAGCGTCCCGCGCAGCACCTGCGGACGGGCGGACAGGAACACGACCTGCACTAGGCCACCCCTGCCGGATCGGTCCAGCGCCCGAGCACGGGCAGCGCCTCGTCCGGCACCGCTGCTGTCCGGACGGCCGCCCGGTCCCGCCAGACCGCCGGCGTCAGCCGGGCCGCCGCGGCCAGTCCCTGCAGCCGGCGCAGCGTCAGCACCGGCTCGGGCGGCCGCCGGTCCCGGACCCGCGCGACGACGTCGCCGCGCAGCTGCTGCCCGACCAGCCGCAGGCTGTCCCTCCACGTCGCGAGGACCTCGGCCTCCGGGGCGTTCTTGGTGACGGTGAGGACGCGGTTGCGGTGGTGCTGGACGTCGTACAGGCCGCTGCCGTGGCCGATCGTCGTGGAGTGCGCGTGCCGGACGCGGGCCTGCGGGACGTACCGGTACCGGGCGCCGCGCAGCAGGCCGCGCCAGGCCAGGTCGGTGTCCTCGTAGTAGAGGAACCAGCGGGGGTCCAGCAGGCCGACCTCGCGCAGGTACGAGGCCCGCAGCAGCACGCCGGCTCCGCACCACGCCGGCACGTCGACGCCCGTGCGGAACGCCGGGGACAGCGGCTGGTGGTAGCCGCGGTTGACGCCGACGCCGTGCGGCCCGATCACCGACCCGGCGTTCTGCACGACCTCGACCGCCGGCCCGTCGACGTCCAGGGCCACCTCGACCGGCTCGCGCCCGACGTCGACCGTCGTGGTGTGCGAGCCCGACGTCAGGGTGAGGCGGCCGGGGGCGTGCGCCTGCAGCCGCAGCCGGACGTGCCACGACGTCGTGCGCAGCACCGAGCCGTCGCCGACCGACCAGGCGACACCGCCGGCCCACCGCCGCCGAACCTTCGGCCCGGTCAGGTGCCAGCGGTCGGCGCCGTCCACGGCCAGCAGGTCCAGGGACGCCCGGGGCGGGCCGTCGAGGGCGAACGCCACCTCGCGGTAGCCGCCGTCGAGCAGGATCAGCGGGCAGGCCGCGGACACGCCCGGGTCGGACTCGAGCGCCTGCACCAGGGCCTGCACGCAGCCGGGCTCGACGACGGCGTCGGGGTTGAGGACGAGCACGGCGTCGACGCCGGTCAGGTCGATGAGCGCCTGGTTCAGGCCGGGGTAGCCCAGGTTGCGCGGCGACCTGACCAGCCGGACGCCGGCCGTCTGCTCGACCGCGAGGTCGCTGCCGTCGGTCGAGCCGTTGTCGACCACGACGACGTCGAGCGGCAGGCCGCAGGTGAGCAGCGAGTCCAGGCACGCGAGCACCTCGGTGCCGCCGTTGTAGTTGACGACGACGGCGCGGACGTCCATCAGCGGGCGTTCACGGTGCGAGCAGCCCGTGCTTCGCGACGATCGCGTGCCAGCGGTCGGCGAAGGCGTCCTCGCTGAACTGCTGTGCGCGTTCGGTGGCCGACGCGGCCAGCCGGGCCCGGAGCGCCTCGTCCTGCGCGACCTCGACGGTGCGGGCGACCAGCTGTTCCGGGGTCTCCCAGCGGTAGCCGTCGACGCCCTCGCGCACGATCTCCTTCTGGCCGGCCCGGTCGATGACGACCGGCACGCACCCGCCCGCCATCGACTCGACCGTGGTCATGCCGAAGTGCTCGCTGGCCCAGGGTGCGGACGCCTCGTCCTCCCCGTAGCCGGTGGCCGACCAGAACACCGACGACGTCGACAGCAGCTGCTCGACCTGCGTGCGCGGCGCGTTGGTGACGACCTCGACGGGGGCGCCGGCGCCGGCCGCGCGGACCTCGTCCACGTAGCCGCGCTGACTGTCCTCCATGCCCCCGACGACGTGCATCCGCCAGCCCGGCAGCCGCCCGGCCCGGGACGCGGCCGCGAAGAACTCGACCATCTCCTTCTGCCGCTTCGCGTGCCCGAGGCCGGGACCGAAGAAGCGGCCGACGGTGATCACCGCCTTCTCGCGCTCCGCCGCGGGGTGCAGCCGCTGGACCTGGATCGGCGGGAACAGCACCTCGGCCTGCGTGGACCAGAAACGCTCGACGTACCCGCGGGTGTACTCGCTGTTGGCCATCACGGTGTCGTAGGACTGCAGGAACGACAGGTCCTTCGGCGCCCGCAGCATCCAGGGGTACTGGTAGGCCAGCCGCTGGCGGGGGCCGTACGACGCACCCTCCAGGCGCAGCCCCGACGCCGCCACGGACAGCTCGCGGACGTCGCTGCCGCCCGGCGTGAAGGTCTTGGCGCGCAGGTGCACCTCGAGGCCGTCCGGCGTCGGCGGGAGGGGGAAGCGGTGGAGCACGAACTTCGCCTCGACCCGTGCCCGGTAGAGCTCGCGGCCGTCGTCGGTCTCCACCGTCAGCTCGACCGGCTCGGGCATCGCGGGACCGCCGAGCTCGACCCGGACGACCCGCTCGCGGTCGCTCGGCGGGAACGACAGGACGGCGTCGCCCGAGGCCCAGTGCCAGCGCCGGCGGCGGCCGCCCTCGGGCGGGTACCAGCCGGTGCCGTAGTCGAAGGCGCCGGCGTGCGCCTGGACGAGCGGGCCCAGGTTGCGGGCGAGGACGCGCTTCCACTGCGGGAGGTCGACGTCGAAGGGCGTCGGGAAGTAGCAGAGGTAGGCGTTGTGGCGGGCCCGGGGCGCGAGGCGGCTCATGTAGGAGCCGTTGACGAACAGGTCGTAGTCCGCGCTGACCGCCGCGGTCGCGAGGTCGCCCCGGTCCGGCACGATCCGCAAACCCACCCCGGACAGGTCCAGCCCGAGGTGGTCGGCGAGCTCGCCGGTGTCGACGTCGGTGTGGCCGATGAGGTCGACGTCGTGGCCGTCGTGCGCGAGCACCGAGGCGATCATCCCGCTGTGGCGCTCGCCGCCGCCCTGGCTGTGCCAGAACCGGTTGTAGACCGCGGCCCTCATCGCGACGTCACCAGCTCGGTCTCCAGCTGCGCACGCGCGACGACGGCGGAGCGCCCGACCTCGCGCCGCTTGCGCAGCGCGGCAGGTGTGAGCCGGACCAGGGACGTCGCCGCCCGGGCCCGCGCCCGGAACGGCCCGGCCGCAGGGCGTCGCCCCCGTCGCAGCGCCCCGAGGACCGGCCGCGACATCTGCAGCGTCTCGCCGAGGAAGGCGGCGTACTCCTTGCGCGCCCGGGCGGCGGAGGCGTCCTTGACCAGCATGAGCAGGCGGTTCCTCGTGGTGTGGAAGACGAACGTGGGGGACCACTCGACCGAGCTCGCCGAGTGGACGTGGCGCACGACGGCGCGCGGCTCGTAGCGCAGGCGCCAGCCGGCCAGCCGCAGCCGCCACGACAGGTCGGTGTCCTCGTAGTAGAGGAAGAAGTCGTCGTCGAACCAGCCGGC
>JAOPWW010000102.1 GCA_025965495.1 Frankiales bacterium | reverse complement strand
TCTCCAGCCCGGCGGGGACGGTCGGGGTGCGCCCGACGGCGACCAGCAGGTGCGAGCCGGACAGCGTGCTGCCGTCGTCGAGGTGCAGGGTCGGCCCCGCGGAGGCGCGCACGACCTTCACGCCGGTCCGCACGACGACGCCCTCGCGCTCGAGCACCCGCGTGACGACCTCGCTCGCCTCCGGCTCCTCGCGGCCGAGCAGCCGGGGCGCGCCCTCGACGACCGTGACGGCCGACCCGAGCCGCCGGAACGCCTGCGCCAGCTCGACGCCGATCGGCCCGCCGCCGAGGACGAGCAGGTGGGACGGCTGCTCGCGCAGGCCGAACACGGTCCGGTTCGTGAGGTGCTCGACCTCGCGCAGCCCCTCGACGGGAGGGACCGCCGCCGTGCTCCCCGTCGCGACGACGAACCGCTTCGCCCGCAGCTCCCGGCCGTCGACGTCCAGGGTGGTCGGGCCGGTGAAGGTGCCGGAGCCGGTGACGAGGTCGATGCCCTCGCTCGCCAGCAGCTCGGGCGACTCGTCGCGCTCGATCTCCTGCACGACGTCCTGGACCCGCTCCATCACCGCGGCGAAGTCCACGACCGGCTCGGCGGTGAACCCGTACGCCGGGCCGGACCGCGCTGCCTGGACCCGCCGGGCCGCCTCCAGCAGCGACTTGCTCGGCACGCACCCGTAGTGGGTGCAGTCCCCGCCCGGCAGGTGCTGCTCGACCAGGGCGACGCTCCGGCCCGCCCTCTTCGCGGTGCGGGCGGCGCCGAGACCGGTCGCGCCGGCTCCCAGCACGACGAGGTCGTAGTCGGTCACGCCGTCATCCTGTCAGGGTCCGTCTGTCAGCATCGGCGTCGTGCACCCCTCCTCGATCCCGGCCGTCCCCGTCACCGCCCTGACGCCCGGCGCCCTGCTGCTCGACGTCCGCGAGGACGACGAGTGGGCCGCCGGCCACGCGCCGGACGCCGTCCACGTCCCGCTGCACGACGTCCCGGCCCGCCTCGCCGAGCTGCCGACCGACCGCCCCGTCGACGTCGTGTGCCACTTCGGCGGCCGCAGCGCGCAGGCGACGGCGTTCCTGCTGCAGCGCGGCGTCGACGCCCGCAACGTCGACGGCGGGATGGACGCGTGGGAGCGGGCGGGCCTGCCGGTCGTCACCGACGACGGCGGGCCCGGGCGGGTCCTGTGAGCCGGCCCTACCGGCTGCTCGCCCTGCCTCCGCTGGACGCCGGCCTGCTCGAGCTCCTGTTCGGGGCGACCGCGCTCGGCCCCGAGGTCGAGCTGGTCGTCCCGCCGCAGCGCACGCAGGCCGCCGTCGACGCGCTGCTGCCGGGCGTCGACCTGGTGCTCGGTGACTGGTCGCCGTCCCTGACGGTGCACGACCCCGGACCCCGGGTCTGCTTCGTGCAGCAGCCCAGCGTCGGCGTCGACGGGCTCGACCTCGAGGCGATCGCGGCCCGCGGCGTCCCGGTCGCGAACACGGCGGGGGCGAACACGGTCAGCGTCGCGGAGTGGTGCCTGACCGCGACGCTCGCCCTGCTGCGGCGGACCGTGGAGGGCGACGCCGCGGTCCGCCGGGGGGAGTGGCCGCAGACGACGCTCGGCGGCCGGGAGCTCGCCGGGCTCCGCGTCGGCGTCGTCGGGATGGGCCCGATCGGCCGGCGGGTCGCGACCACGTTCACCGCGCTCGGCTGCCCGGTCTCCTACTGGTCGCGCACGCCCAAGGACGACGCCCCGGCGACCTTCCGCGAGCTCGACGACCTGCTCGCCGGCAGCGACGTCGTCGTGCTCGTCATCGCGCTCGGGCCGCAGACGCGGGGGCTGCTCGACGCCCGGCGCCTCGCGCTCATGCCGCCGCGCAGCGTGCTGGTCAACGCCGCAAGGGGCGACGTCGTGGACGAGGCGGCGCTCGCGGACGCCCTGCGGGCCGGGACGCCCTCGGCCGCGGCCCTCGACGTCTTCTCCGCCGAGCCGCTCCCGGCGGACAGCCCGCTGCGCGACCTGCCGGTGCTGCTGTCCCCGCACGCCGCCGGCTCCACCGGCGAGGCGGGCCTGCGCATCGTCGCCGCGGCCGCCGCCAACCTGCGGCGCGTGCTCGCCGGGGAGCCGGTCGTCGACGTCGTCAACGGCGTCGCACCGAACGTGGTGCGGCGCGGCTGAGCGCCTGGCACCATCGCCGGGTGCAGACGACGCAGGTGGTCGCCCACCGGGGATCCTCGGAGGCAGCCGCCGAGCACACCCTGGAGGCCTACGAGCTGGCCCTGGCCGAGGGCGCCGACGCCCTGGAGTGCGACGTGCGGCTGACCCGCGACGGCGTCCTGGTCTGCGTGCACGACCGCAAGGTCAACCGCACCTCCGACGGCCGGGGCGTCGTCAGCACGCTCGAGCTCGCGGAGCTGTCCGAGCTGGACTTCGCCTCGTGGAAGCGGCGCGGCCGCGACCCGCTGCTGGAGGCTGCCTGGGACGAGGCCGACCTCGACCCCGAGCGGCACTCGGTCCTCACCCTGGAGCGGCTGCTGCAGCTGGCCCTCGACAGCCGGGCGCCGTCGGGCCGGCCGGTGCAGCTGCACATCGAGACCAAGCACCCGACCCGGTACGGCGGGCTGGTCGAGCGCTCGCTGGTCGACCTGCTCGAGCGCTACGGCCTGGCCCGGCCGATCTCCCGGTCGGTCTCCCCGATCACGGTCATGAGCTACGCCCCGACCTCGCTGCGGCGGGTGCACCGGATGGCGCCGCTGCTGCCGACCGTCTACCTCATGGACCGCGTCCCCGTGCGCTACCGCGACGGCGGGATGCCGTTCCAGGTGAGCGCCGCCGGGCCGTCGCTGACGATCCTGCAGGCGCACCCCGGCTTCGTCGACCGGGTCCACGCAGCCGGCAAGCGGGTGCACTGCTTCACCGCCAACGAGCCCGCCGAGATCGAGCACCTGCTCGCGCTGGGCGTCGACGCGATCATCACGAACCACCCACGGCGGGCCCGCCGCCTGGTCGACGCGCGAGCAGCCGCTCCGCCACGCTGAGCCCCGACAGGTAGGCCGCCTCGACCTTGCTGGCGCCCCAGCCGTCGCCGCACAGGCCCACCCCGGCGTCGCCCAGGAAGCACGGCGCGTCCCGCTCCCCGACGGGCTTGGCGAACGTCCAGCGCTGCACGAACGACGTCGAGGGCTCCGGCAGGTCCAGCAGGCGGCGCAGCGCCGTGACCAGGTCGGGGCCGGCGGCCTGCGGGTCGGCCAGGCGGGGCGCGGCGAAGGCGGGGGTGCTGTGGGCCACCAGCACGGGGGCGTCGTCGCCGCGGCGGCGGCCGTCGTCGGCGACCCAGTCGAGGACGTCGTCGTCGTGGACGAAGGCGCCGTCGAGGTCCCAGCGGCGCTGGTCGAAGACGGCAGCGAGGGCCAGCACCGGCTGCCACTCCCGGTCCGCCAGCGCGGCCCGCTCCTGTGCCAGCGACGGGTCCAGGACGGCGAGCGCCTGCGGGTCGGGCATCGCGAGGACGACGGCGTCGTAGGCGGCGCCGTCGACCGTCGGTCCCGGGCCGACCGCCTGGACGTGGGTCTCCTGCCGGACGTCGAGGCCGGAGGCGAGGTCCGCGACGAGCGACCGCAGGCCGCCCCTCGCGCCGTAGCGGACCGGGCCGGTCTTGCGCTCGCCCGACGGCAGGACCGTGAACGTGTCGGTCCACGCGCGGGCCAGGCCGCGGGCGGTCCAGTCGTCCACCTGGGCGCGGAACCGGTCGTCCCGGACCGTGAAGTAGGAGGCCCCGAGGTCGACGTACCGGCCGCCCGCGTCGCCGGGGAGGCGCCGCGACGCCATCCGCCCGCCCGGCACGCGTCCCCGGTCGAGCACGACGACGTCCTCGCCGGCGGCGGACAGGGCGCGGGCGCACGCGGTCCCGGCGATGCCGGCCCCGACCACGCAGACGGTGCTCATGGGGAGCAGCCTCCCCCCGCGGGGGCCGGGGCCGCCACCTAGGCTCGGGACCGGTCCTGTCCCCTCCTGCCCGGGAGCCCCTGATCAGCAGCCGCCGCAAGCCCGCTCCCACCGCCGTCCCCGTCCTGGACGGCGACGTCCCCGTCGTCGGGCTCCGGGAGCCGTGCCCCTGCGGGTCGGGCAAGCGCTACAAGGCCTGCCACGGGAAGGCCGGCCTGGACGCGTTCGTGGCCCGGCCGTTCGCCGGGCGCGTCGACGAGACCGAGTGGGTGGCCCTGCGCGAGGTCGTCCCTGCAGCGACCGCCCGGCTGAGGGTCGTGGGCGCCGAGGACCGCACCGTGGTGCTGGCGACCGTCCTGCCGCTGGCCTGGCCCGCGATGGTCCGCGCCGACGGGACGGTCTTCCTCGGGCTGCAGACGCAGACCCGCGGCGGCGACGTCAGCCGTGACCTCGCGGACGCCCTCGAGCAGGCCCTCGCGAGCACGCCCGGGAGCTCGGTCGTCCCCACCGGCCTGCCCGGTCCGGGTCCGCGGCTGCAGGACCTGCTCGACCCGGCGCCGCTGGAGGTGACCGTCCACGAGGGCTTCGACTTCTGGGTCGAGGGCGCGGCCGACCCGACCGGCGAGGTGGCCGAGTCGATGGAGCGGGCCAACGCCTCGGTCGTCCCGACGGTCCGGCTCGAGAGCGTGAGAAGCGCCTACTGGTGCCGCATGCGCGAGCGCTCCCACCTGCGCTGGGTCCTGCCCGAGGACGAGGAGCCGCTGCTCGACGCGCTGGCGCGGCTCGCCGTCGGGCCGGACGGGCTGACCCTCGGGCCGGACACCCGGTACATCGGCAGCTTCCGGGCGCACGGCCTGCTCGTGCCCGTCTGGGACCTGCCGCCCGAGACCGAGGCGCCTGCGGTCGAGGCGCCGGCCGCCGCGCTGCGCAGCCGTCTCGACGAGGCGCTCGCGTCGCCGCGCGAGCTCACCGCGGACGAGCGGCGGGCCCGCCAGGGACTGCTGTCGCGGCAGTTGACCCTGCGGTAGCGCTCAGTCGAGCGGGTCGCGCAGCACGGGGCAGCTCATGCAGCGCGGCCCGCCCCGGCCGCTGCCGAGCTCGCTGCCGGCGATCCGCACGACCTCGACGCCGGACTTCTCCAGCCGGTCGTTCGTCTCGGTGTTGCGCTCGTAGGCGACGACCAGTCCGGGGGCGAGCGCCAGGGTGTTGTTGCCGTCGTCCCACTGCTCGCGCTCGGCGGTGACCGGGTCCAGGCCGGTGTCGACGACCCGGATCCGGTCGATCCCCATGGCGGCGGCCGCGGCCTCCAGGAACGGGGCGGGCTCGCCGCAGACCAGCCCGTCCTCGCCGTCGGGGGTCACGGCGTAGCCGACGAGGTCGGCCGCGACGTTGGGGTACATGACGACGGCGTCGCGGTCGACCATCGTGCAGATGGTGTCGAGGTGCATCGTGGCCCGCTCCTGCGCGATCGGGACGGCGAGCACGGTGTGGGCGACGCCGGAGGCGAAGGCGCGCAGCGCGAAGGCCTCCACGCCCGCCGGCGTCGTGCGCTGGCCGACGCCCACGGCGACGACGCCGGGCGCGAGCAGCAGGACGTCGCCGCCCTCGAACCAGGCCTCCTCGCGGCTCCCGCCGTAGAGCAGCGGGGTGCCGGCGAAGCGCGGGTGGTGGCGGTAGATCGCGCCGGTCAGGGCGGTCTCGCGCTGGCGGGCGTGCATCGACGGGGAGGTCACGGCGACGTGGCCGTCGACCCACACGGAGGAGTCGCGGGTGAACAGCAGGTTCGGCAGCGGCCGGACGACGAACTCGTGCGCGCCGGCCAGCCGGGCGACGACCCCCTCGGAGCCCGTGCGAGGCAGCTCGTCGTGGGTGAGGCCGGCCTGCAGGACGCGGGCGAGATCGACCGAGGGCAGGTCCAGCAGCCAGGTCCGCAGGACCGCGGCGAGCGCCGGCCCGACGACCGTGGGGGCGACGGCGGCGTGCACGGCCTCGGCGCGGGCGTCCGGGACGTCGAGCGCCTCGACGAGCAGCTCGGTCAGGTAGAGCACCTCGACGTCGCGCGCGCGCAGGGCGGCGGCGAACGCGTCGTGCTCGTCCTGCGCCCGGGCGACCCAGGGCAGCCCGTCGAACAGCAGGTCGGCGCTGTTGCGCGGGGTCAGGCGGGACAGCTCCGGACCGGGGCGGTGCAGCAGCACCGTCCGCAGCCGTCCGACCTCGCTGGTGACCTTAGCCCGGGGTGCCATGCCGCGGAGACTAGGCGGCAGCCAGCTCAGGCGGCCTCGCTGCGGGCCACGAGGTCGCGGCGGACCGCCTCGAAGAAGCGCAGGTTCACCGTCGACCGCCACCAGGCGCCCT
>JAOPWW010000173.1 GCA_025965495.1 Frankiales bacterium | reverse complement strand
GCGGCATGAGCTGCTCGAGCGAGGACAGCATCGCGTCGCGGCGCTCGCGGTAGATGCCCTTGAACACATCGACCTGCCCCTGACAGTCCTGCGTTGACAGGTACTCCACGACGGCCATCTGGTTGAGCGCCGGCGGGCACAGCACGCTCGCCTCGGCGGCCAGCACGAGCTTCTCGCGCACGGCGTGCGGCGCGAGGACCCAGCCGACCCGCAGGCCGGGCGCGAACGTCTTGCTGAACGAGCCGAGGTAGACGACGTCGTCCTCGCCGGCACGCGCCCGGATGGCCCGGACCGGCGGGCCGTCGAAGCCGAGCAGGCCGTACGGGTTGTCCTCCAGGACCAGCAGCCCCGCCTCCTGGCAGATCGCCAGGACCTCGTCGCGCCGGGCGTCGGACAGCGACGTCCCGGCGGGGTTGTGGAAGTTGGGGATCGTGTAGAGGAACTTCGCCCGGCCGCCGGCGGCGGCGATGCCCTCCCGCAGCGCCTCGGGCACCAGGCCGTGCTCGTCCATGGCGAGGTGGCGGACCTCGGCCTGGTAGGCCGCGAACGTGCCGAGCGCCCCGACGTAGCTCGGCGCCTCCGCCAGCACGACGTCGCCGGGGTCGCAGAAGATCCGCGTGACCAGGTCGAGCGCCTGCTGGCTGCCGACCGTGACGACGACGTCGTCGGGGCTGGCCTCGACGCCCTCGAGCGCCATGACCTCGCAGATCAGCTCGCGCAGCTGCGCGTCGCCCTGGCCGGAGCCGTACTGCAGGGCCGCCGCGCCCTTGGTCGCGAGCAGGTCCGACAGCAGCTTGCCGACGACGTCCAGCGGCAGCGCCGCCGTGTACGGCATGCCGCCGGCGAGCGACACGACCTCGGGGCGGGAGGCGACGGCGAACAGGGCGCGGATCTCGCTCGCGGTCATCCCGGCGGTGCGGGCGGCGTACCGGCCCGTGAACGCGTCGAGCGTGACACCTGCCTGCGGTCGGTCGCTGCCTGGGCTGCCCATGGCTCGACGGTACCTTCGGCGTCCCGTCGTTTCCTGGTGCGGCGTATCGTTCCCGGCGTCCTGTCCGGGGGAGGAGCCGCCGTGTCCGTGCGCCGCATGGCCCTGGGGCTGCTGCTCGGGCTCGCCGGCGGATGGCTGGCCGGGCTGCTGCGGGTGTCGACGCCGGTCGTCCCGGGGGAGCCGCGATGAGCCGCCGCGCCGTCAGCATCACGCTGGACAACCTCGACGACCTCCCGGTCCGCTGCCGGCAGTGCGTGTTCTGGGAGCTCGACCCCGTGTCCCGCGACCGTGCGCTGGAGGCCGGCGACACGGCGTTCGAGAAGGAGTCGTGGGTGTCCGCGACGCTGCTCGAGTGGGGCTCGTGCGGCAAGGTCGTCTACGTCGACGGCGCCCCGGCCGGCTTCGTCATGTACGCCCCGCCCGCCTACGTGCCCCGCTCGGTGGCCTTCCCGACGTCGCCGGTCAGCCCCGACGCCGTCCTGCTCATGACCGGCCACGTCGTCCCGGACTTCGCCGGCGGGGGCATCGGCCGGGTGCTGCTGCAGGGGGTCGCCAAGGACCTCACGCGGCGCGGGGTGCGCGCCATCGAGGCGTTCGGCGACGAGCAGTGGGAGTCCCCGGCGTGCGTCCTGCCGGCCGACCACCTGCGGAGCGTCGGGTTCAAGACGGTCCGGCCGCACCACCGCTTCCCGCGGCTGCGCCTGGAGCTCAAGACGGCGGTGTCGTGGCGCGAGGACGTCGAGGTCGCGCTCGAGCGGCTGCTCGGCTCGATGAGCCCCGACCCGCTGCTGCGCCCGGTCTGAGCGCTCCGGCCCAGCCTGTCCGGTCTGTCCACAGCCGGACCTGTGGACGGCTGTGGACAGTCAGCGGTCGGCGGCGTCCGGTGGCTCCAGCCGGGCCCGCTCCAGCAGGGCGGCCAGCAGCGGGCCGACCTCGGCCGGCACCGGCTCGGTCAGGACCGCTCGTTCCTGCTGGCCGCTGCCGCGGGTGACCTCGAAGGCGTAGACGAACCCGTCCGGCCGGGTCGGGGCGGCGGTCTCGGGCAGGCCGGCCCAGTCCACGGCGCGGGCCTCGGCGGGCAGCGGCGCGGGCAGCGTGTCGGCGTCGACCTCGACCGTGAGGACCAGCCCGGCGACGCCGCCGCTGCGCGAGAAGGCGATCCTCAGGAGCGGACCTCCTGCAGCAGCCAGCCGTTGCCGTCGGGGTCGGCGAACGGGGCGAACGTCGCGTAGCTGGCCCGCTCGGGGTGCACGCCGGGGGCCTGGCCGGTCTCGCCGTAGTGGTGCGGCTCGTCGACGGCGACACCGGCCGCGACCAGGGCGTCCCGGGCCGCGACCAGGTCCTCGACCACGAGGTGCAGGCCGCTGACCGACCCGGCCGCGTCGGCGTTCCGCATGAGGGCGACCGCGCAGGACGACCCCGGCGGGGTCAGCTGCACCACCCGGAAGTCCTCACCGGCCGAGTGGTCGACGTCGAGGTGGAACCCGGCCTGCTCGTAGAAGGCCTTGGCCCGGTCGACGTCGCTCACGGGCAGCACCACGAGGGCCAGCTTCATGTCCATGATCGCCACTGTGCCCTACCGGGTCAGCTTGACGGCGTCCCAGCCCGCCTGGACCGCCTGCTCCTCGGCGCTCCCCGTGCCGAACCGGGCCTGCGCCTGCCGCACGGTCGCCCGCGCGAACGCCCGGAAGCCCGAGCCCGGCCGCAGCGCCGGGTCGCGCAGGGCGTCGTACCAGACCCGGCCCGCCCGCTCCCAGGCCGGACCGCCGAGGGTGGTGGCGGCGACGTAGAAGGCGTGGTTCGGGATGCCGGAGTTGGTGTGGACCCCGCCGTTGTCGGTGGTGGTCGTGACGTAGGCGTCCATGTCGGCGGGCTGGCGGTCGTAGCGGTTCGCCGTCCCGGGGGCCTTCAGGCTGCGCAGGGCGGGTGCGAGGTCGGGCCCGACGACGTCGGCGCCGATCAGCCAGTCCGCCTGCTCGGCGGTCTGCCCCTTGGCGTACTGGGCGACGAGGACGCCGAACTCGTCCGACAGCGACTCGTTGAGCGCACCGGACTGGCCGCTGTAGGTCAGGCCGGCCTCGTCCTGCGTGACGCCGTGGGTCAGCTCGTGGCCGATGACGTCGAGCGAGGCGGTGAAGCGGGTGAAGGTGTGGCCGTCGCCGTCGCCGAACACCATGTGGCCCTCGCCGTCCCAGAAGGCGTTGTCGTAGTCGGTGCCGTAGTGGACGAGCCCGGCCAGCGGCAGGCCGCGGTCGTCGATCGAGTCGCGCGCCAGGACCTCCCAGTAGAAGCGGTAGGTCGCGCCGAGCCCGTCGTAGGCCTCGTCGGCGGCGGGGTCGCCCGTGGGCGGCCCGCCCTCGGTCCGGACGACCCGGCCGGGGTGCACGTCCTCGGAGCCGGCCTGGTCGTGGATGGTGCGTCGGGGTGTCCCCCCGGCCGCCTCGGCGAGCCGGCCGCGGACCGGAGCGGGCGCGCGCCCGGCCTCGGCGCGCAGCGACCGCAGCGACAGGTCGAGGGCGAGGGTGTCCGCCGCGGCGTGCCGCTGCTGCTCGGTGCCGCGGCGGGTCAGCTCGAGCAGGAGGTCGGGCGGGACGATGCAGGCGAGGGAGGAGCGCATGACCTGCACGCTCTCACCCCCCTACGACAGGACGCGCCCGTCGTCGAGCCGCTGCAGCTCCAGGGCGACGACGTCGGCGACGTCGCACACCAGCCCGACCTGCTCCTGCGCCCAGGCGCGCGGGGCGTCGTCGTGGACGCAGAGGGCGCCGGCCTGCGTGCCGTCGGCCAGCGCGAGCGGCACGCCGAGGTAGCAGCCGACGCCGGGGTCGGACTGCACGGGCGGCAGGTCGTGCAGCCAGGGGTGGGTGCGGGCGTCCCCGACGACGAGGACGTCGCCGGACAGGACGGTCACGGTGCAGAGGCTGTCCTCGAGCGGGCCGCTGCCGGTCGCGCAGACGAGCGGGTGCAGGCGCACCGCCAGCGCCGCTTGCTCCCCGGCCAGCAGCGACAGCTGCGCGTGCTCGGTCCCCGCGACCCGGGCCGCCAGGGCGACCAGGCCGGGCAGCACCGGCGAGGTGGGGAGCAGCGCGACGAGGGCACGGACCCGCGCCAGCCGGTCCGGCGTCCGCAGGACCTCGACGTCCGGCAGGCCGGACGCACGCCGGACCGCGGCCGCAGCCACCCGTTCGGCCACGGACGCCTCCTCCAGGTCAGGACACCCCGGCGGAGTCGGGGTTCGACGACGGCCCTGCCGGGGGTCGCCCACCAGCGTGAGCACTCGCGGGACGCCGGTCAAGCGCCCCCGCTCAGGACGGCGCCGGCAGCCCTCGCGACACCAGCCGGGCCAGGTCCTCGACCGAGTCGTCCGGGAGGGCGTCGACCGGGAACCAGCGGACGTCGTCGCTCTCGTCGCTGACCGTGGTGGCCGCGCCGTCGGGGGCGAGGACCAGGAAGCGGACGTCGAGGTGGAAGCGCTGCCCGCAGGGCGCGTCGTGGCGGTCGAGGTCGACCGGGACGGGCGAGGCGAGCACGAGGTCGGTCACGCCGGTCTCCTCGACCGCCTCCCGCAGGGCGGCCGCGGCCAGCGAGGCGTCGCCCGGCTCGAGGTGCCCGCCGGGCTGCATCCAGCGCCGGACCTTCTTGTGCAGCACGAGCAGCACGCGGGTCCGGGACGCGTCGAGCACCAGCGCGGAGGCGGTGAGGTGGTCCGGTCCGTCGGCCTTGGCCAGTGCCCCGGCCCGGGCGGCCGCGAGGAACTCCTCGCGCAGCGGCGAGTCGACGCCCTCCAGCTCGGCGGCGGGGTTCACAGCCGGGCGAGGTCGGCGAGGCGCAGCACGCCGGTGGGGGCGTCGAGGTCGGGCGGCAGGTAGAGGCGCTGCACGGCGACCAGGACCGCCTCGGCGACCGTGTCGCGGAAGGCGGGGTCGGCCAGGCGGGCGGCGTCGTCGGGGTTGCTGAGGTGACCGAGCTCGACCCGGACGGCAGGCATCCGGGTCATCCGCAGGACCTCCCACGTCTTGCCGTGGACGCCGCAGTCGAGCATCCCGGTGCGGGCGACGACCTCGCGCTGGACCAGCGACGCGAGGTGCTCCCCGACGGTGCTGTGGACGCCGCTGCCGCTGCCGAAGTGGTAGCTCGCGACGCCGTTGGGCCGCCGCGAGGGGCTGCGGTCGACGTGGAGGCTCAGCAGCAGGTCGGCGCCGATGTCGTTGGCGAAGCGGGCCCGCTCGGCGTCGGGCGGGCAGTCGCCGGGCGAGCGGGACAGGTGCGCGCGGACGCCGCTGGCGACCAGGCGACCCTCGAGCCGGTGGGCGAGGTCCTCGACGAGCGCGGCCTCCTCCAGCCCGGAGGCGCAGGCGCCGCGGTCGGCGCCGCCGTGCCCCGGGTCGATGACGACGGTCTTGCCGACCAGCGAGGCGCCGGAGCGGTGGAGCTGCTCGGACTCGCGCAGCGCCTGGGGGCGGCCGCCCGTGACGAGCCGGCCGAGCTGCTTGAGGTCGCGCAGGGTCGCGGGGCCGCAGGTGCCGTCGGCGACCAGGCCGCGCTCGCGCTGGTAGGCCCGCAGGGCGTCGGTGGTGCGGATGCCGAAGATGCCGTCGACGCGCCCGGCGTCGTAGCCGAGCTCGGACAGGCGCTCCTGCAGCGCGGCGACGTCGTCGCCGACGAAGGGGCGACTGGCCAGGGACAGCAGCCGGTCACCGAGCCGCCAGCGGGCAGCGGACA
This sequence comes from Frankiales bacterium, assembly GCA_025965495.1. Classification (GTDB taxonomy): domain Bacteria; phylum Actinomycetota; class Actinomycetes; order Mycobacteriales; family SCTD01; genus RYN-122. The sequence continues at coordinate 570 of JAOPWW010000173.1, read as the reverse complement.
GGGCGCGGTAGGTCTCGTCGCCGACGATGCCGTCGACCGACAGGCCGCGCTGCTGCTGGAAGGCCCGCAGCGCGGTGTCGGTGGCGTCGTCGAACATGGGCTCGGACGGGACGACGGCGAGCAGCCCGAGCGCCGCCAGCGTGCTCTGCACCTCGGCGACAGCGGGGCCGCTGCTCCCACGGCGGTACAGCTGCACGAGGCTCCTCGGGGGACGGCGGAGGGGCGGCGCGCGCCCGGGGGAAGACGTCACTCTAGGGCCGGACGGCCGACGACCCGGCCTCCCGCGCAGGGGACCGGGTCGTCGAGCGGGCCGGACCTACAGGAACGCCTCGAGGTCCTTGAGGATGGCGGCCTTCGGCTTCGCGCCGACGATCTGCTTGACGATCTTGCCGCCCTGGAACACGGCCATCGTCGGGATCGACATGATCGAGTAGTCGCGGGCGGCGCCCGGGTTCTCGTCGATGTTGAGCTTGACGACGGTGAGCTTCTCGGTGTTCTCGCCGGCGATCTCCTCGAGCACCGGGGCGACCATCTTGCACGGCCCGCACCACTCGGCCCAGAAGTCGACGA
>JAOPWW010000150.1 GCA_025965495.1 Frankiales bacterium | reverse complement strand
ATCTGCCGCCGCCGGCGGTTGGGTCAGGGGCACCGCAGCCGCCCAGGCAGGGCGGCGCCCCTCTGGAAGGCCCTCGCATGTCCGTCACCCGCGCCACCCGCGCCCGCCTCGAGCACGAGCTGGAGCAGCTGCTCGGCGAGGTCCGCCCGCACCTGCTGTCCCAGACCGTCAGCCAGGAGGGCACCGGGGACGCCGCCGACGAGGCCGGCCGGGTCGACGCCTTCATGGAGCTCGAGCGGCTGAACGGACGGGTCGCGCACCTGCACCGCCTGCTCGAGGACTCCGGGCAGCCCAGCGAGGACGTGCCGGCCGGGACCGCCGCGGCCGGGCGCATCGTCGAGCTGCGCTTCGCCGGCGAGACCACCACCGAGTCGTTCCTGCTCGGCACGATCGAGGAGCGCGACGCCGGCATCGAGGTCGTGACGGCGGACAGCCCGCTCGGTCGCGCCCTGCTCGGCCAGACCGCCGGCACGACCGTCACGTTCGTCCCCCGCCAGGGACGCCCGCCGCTGAGCGTGGAGCTGGTCGCCGTCTCGACGGCCGAGGTCGCGGCCTGACGGTCCCGTCCCGGCGACCAAGCTGCCCGGTCTCCCGGGAGGACGTCAGCGGCGCCAGAGCAGGTGGTGCACGACGCCGCTCGGGCTCGGGACGACGTCGTGGTGGTAGCGGTCGTCGAGCTCCTCGGGCGACTCCCACAGCCGGGTCCCCCCGCCGAGCTCGAGCGGGCTGACCGCGACGTGGAGGGTGTCGACCAGGCCGGCGTCGAGGAACGCGCGCACGGTCTGCGCTCCGCCGCCGAGGCGGACGTCCCGACCGGCCGCCGCCGCCTTCGCCGTGGCCAGCACGTCGGCCGGCTCGCCCGAGACGAAGTGGAACGTCGTCTCGCCGAGGGTGAACGAGGGCCGGTCGTGGTGGGTGAGGACGAAGACGGGGGTGTGGAACGGCGGCTCGTCGCCCCACCAGCCCTGCCACTGCTCGTCCTGCCAGGGCCCCCGCTGCGGGCCGAACTTGTTCCGCCCCATGATCTCGGCGCCGATGTTGCGGTCGTAGTCACGGACGAGGTGGTCGTCGAGGCCGCGGCTCCCGCCGGGGCCGCCGGGGCCGGGGAAGCTCTCGGTGGCCATCGCCCAGGCCATGAGCTCGCGCGGGTCGGCGGAGCCGAAGGGGCGCTCCAGGCTCTGCCCCTCGCCGGCGCCGTAGCCGTCGGCCGAGACCGTGAAGTTCTGCACGCGCAACAGCTGGTCCACGCCGGCTCCTTCGTCCGTGGTGCCCGTTCGGGCAGTCCTGCAGGGGGGACGAGCCGGACGGCCCGTCCTCATCGGTCGCGGCCACCGGGGTGGGCGGCGTCGGTCTGTGCGACCGGGCCGCCGTCGTCGATGCGCGCGTCCACCCGACCCGGGGAGGGTCGTGCAGGGACCTACCGCGCCCGGCGGGCCAGGCGGTCGGCGTCGAGGATCGTGACGGCGCGGGAGTCGACCCGCAGCCAGCCGCGCGAGGCGAAGTCGGCGAGCGCCTTGTTGACGGTCTCCCGGGAGGCGCCGACGAGCTGCGCCAGCTCCTCCTGCGTGAGGTCGTGGCGGACCCGGACGCCCTCGGGCTCCTCGGTGCCGAACCGCTCGGACAGTCCGAGCAGCGCCTTGGCGACCCGGCCGGGCACGTCGGTGAAGATCAGGTCGGCGAGGGCGTCGTTGGTGCGGCGCAGGCGGCGGGCCAGCACGCGCAGGAGCTGCTCGGCGATCTCGGGCCGGTCGCTGATCCAGGGCCGCAGCGAGGTGTGCGCGAGGTGGGCGAGGCGGGCCTCGGTGACGACGGTCGCGGTCGCGGTCCGGGGTCCGGGGTCGAACAGGGACAGCTCGCCGAACATGTCGGACGGCCCCATGACCGACAGCATGTTCTCGCGCCCGTCGGCGGCGCGGCGGCCGATCTTGACCTTCCCGGTGAGCACGATGAACAGGGTGTCGCCCTGCTCGCCCTCGGTGAAGACGTGCTCGCCCCGGGTGTAGTCCGAGTACTCCAGGGACGACGCCAGGGCGTCCGCCGCCTCGGGCGCCACCCCCTGGAACAGGCCTGCCTTGGCCAGGACCTCGTCCACGCGCTCCACCCCGTTCGTCGTCGCCCCGCTCACGGAGAGGGGGCGTGTCGTCGCGCCGAACGCTCCGGCGTGACGGGAGTGTCCCACGTCACCGGGTCCGACCCGGCAGGAGACGCGCGAGGCGCCGGCGCTTCCAGTAGTCGTCCAGCGGCTGGGCGAAGCCCTCGCTGATGAACGCCTCGACCTCCTCGGGGCGCGCGGTGTCCAGGAACGTCTCGAGCTGCTCGCTCACGGACGCGCGGCGCAGCGGCCGCTCGACGTGCTCCATCGTGAGCATCAGGGCGAGCAGCAGCAGCGGCAGCAGCAGCGCGACGAGGAGGAGCGACACGCGCTCATCCTCCCAGACGACGCAGCACGGCGCGGACGGCGCCGGTCAGCTGCCGACGGCGAGGCGCGACGGGCGCAGCGGCAGCGCCGTCAGGCACAGCGAGGGCTGCTCGCGGTAGCGCGCGATGAGCTCCCCGGTGGCGTCCGCGAGCCGGCGGTGCAGCGCGGCCCGGTAGGCCGACAGCTGCTGCTCGGCGTCGGCGAGGTCGGCCTCGAGCCGGGCGGTCCCCTCGGCGTCCGAGGGCAGGACCCGGCGGTCCCAGAGCTCGGCGAGCGAGGGCAGCGGGGGGATGTCGTCGACCTGCAGGACCTCCACGAGGGCGGTGCGGCCGGAGGAGACGCGGGCGTCGGCGAGCACGGGCCGCAGGTGGGCGTCGTCGGCGGGGGAGGTGCCGCTGCCGGCCTGGACGACGTCGAGGCGGGCCTGGATGATCCGGCGCCAGTAGGAGACCTTGCTCTCCTCGGCCTGCAGAGCGGTGCGGTACTCGCGCAGGGCGTCCAGGCCGAGGTGGCCGTAGGCGTCGTCGCGGACCGGGACCGGACGGGGCGGCTTGGGGGCCCGGGCGGGACGGCTGCCGCTGCGGGGGCTCGGCGCGGCCTGGAGCGCGCCCGGACGGCGGTTCCCCAGGCCCAGGGGAGCTGCCGGTGCGCTGCGCGGGTCCATCTGCGGTCCTCTCAGGACGAGTCGTCGTGTCCGCGGGAGGGGGACAGGACAGTCGTCGTCACGTTCCGTCACGTCCTTGAGGGCCCGGCGGGAGCAGGCGGGGGACGCGGCCCGCACGTACGGTGAGCGGGTGACGAGGACCGCCGACGAGACCCCGCTGGCGCTCACGCGCCGGGCGCGGCGGACCGTCCGGGAGCTCGGGGTCCTGCACCCGGACGCCCACTGCGAGCTCGACTTCACGACGCCGCTCGAGCTGGCCGTCGCGACGATCCTGTCGGCGCAGTGCACGGACAAGCGGGTGAACGAGGTCACGCCGGCGCTGTTCGCCCGCTACCGGACGGCGGCCGACTACGCGCAGGCCGACCGGCTCGAGCTCGAGGAGATGGTCCGGACCACCGGCTTCTTCCGCAACAAGGCCGCCTCGCTGCAGGCCCTGGGGGCCGCGCTGGTCGAGCGGCACGGCGGCCAGGTGCCGGGCCGGCTCGAGGACCTCGTGCAGCTGCCCGGCATCGGGCGCAAGACCGCGAACGTCGTGCTGGGCGACGCCTTCGGGGTCCCCGGGATCACGGTCGACACGCACTTCGGGCGGCTGGCCCGGCGGTTCGGCTGGACCTCGCAGGAGGACCCGGTGAAGGTCGAGCACGAGGTCGGGGCGCTGCTGCCGAAGAAGGACTGGACGCTCGCCAGCCACCGGCTGATCTTCCACGGCCGGCGGGTCTGCCACGCCCGCAAGCCTGCGTGCGGGGCCTGCGCGATCGCCCCGCTGTGCCCCTCCTACGGCCTCGGCCCGACCGACCCCGAGGTCGCTGGGAAGCTCCTCAAGACGCCGGCCGACGTCGCGACGACGCCGTGAGGCGGTCCGCCGGCCTGGGCGTCGTGCTGGCGCTGCTGGTCGCGGCGTTCGTCTACGGGTCCCACCGGGGCGACGGCGGCTCGACGGCCGCGCCGCAGGCCGCGCCGGACCTGGCCGCGCTGCGCACCGCCGCCGCCCTCGCGCCGTGCCCGTCGGGGCTCTCGCCCCGGCTGCCGGCGCTGGCGATGCCCTGCGTGGGCGCGCCCGGGACCGTGCAGGCCAGGGCCACAGGCTCGGGCCGCCCGATGGTCGTCAACCTCTGGGCGACCTGGTGCGGGCCGTGCGTCAAGGAGGTGCCGCTGCTGCAGAGCCTGCACACGCGGACCCGGGCGGTCGACGTCGTCGGCGTCCTCACCGAGGACAGCCCGGAGCACGCCCTGCAGTTCGCCCAGGACCCCACGCTGGGCTTCGACATGACCTACGCCAGCGTGGCGGACGACCAGGGGGTGCTGCTGCGCAGGTACGCCAAGGGACCGCCGGTCACCCTGTTCGTCACCGCCGACGGCGCGATCGCCAAGGTGCAGCGCGGGGCCCTGTCGTCGCAGGCCCAGCTCGACGGCCTGGTGCGGCAGTACCTCGGCGTGACCCTGTGACCCGAGCGGCACGCGTGCCGACCTGGCTGGAGCAGCTCGTCGACGCCCTGCCGGGGATCCGCGGCGAGCAGCTCACCCGGTTCCTGCCGCCGCCCGAGGGCGGCCGGCGCAGCGCGGTCCTCGCCCTGTTCGGCGAGGCCGACCGCGGTCCCGAGCTGCTGCTCATCGAGCGGGCCGCCACGATGCGCAGCCACGCCGGGCAGGCGGCGTTCCCCGGCGGCGCCCAGGACCCCGAGGACGACGGTCCGGTCGACGCGGCCCTGCGGGAGGCCCGCGAGGAGGTCGGCCTGGACCCCTCGAGCGTCGAGGTCCTCGGGCAGCTCCCCGACCTGTACCTGCCGCCGAGCGGGTTCGTCGTCACGCCCGTGCTCGGCTGGTGGCGCGCGCCGCACGCGGTGCGGGTCGTCGACCCCGCCGAGGTCGCCTCGGTCCACCGCGTCCCCGTCGCCGCGCTGGTCGACCCCGCGAACCGGATCACCCTGACCCACCCGAGCGGCTGGGTCGGACCGGCCTTCGAGGTCGAGGACCTCCTGGTCTGGGGCTTCACGGCCGGGGTCGTCGACCGGCTGCTGCACTTCGCCGGCTGGGAGCAGCCCTGGGACCGGACCCGGCGCCGCGAGCTCGACGCCGACCGGCTCGCGCTCGCCGCCCGCAGCTCGCCCGCCTTCGCCTCCGGCGCCCCGCCGGTCCGCCCGCCCGCCGACGCCTCCCCGCACGACTCCGGCCTGCCTGCCCGTCCCGCGCACGACCACCCTGGAGAGCTCCCGTGACCCCGCCCCGCCGCACCGCCCTCGTCCTGCTCGCCCTCCCCGTCCTCGCGCTGACCGCCTGCGGCGGCGGCTCCGACACCGCCAAGGGCGGTGGCGGTGGCGGCTCGGTCGCGGCGCAGGGGGCCCCCTCCGCGCAGACCGCGACCGTCGTCGGCAACGCGAAGCTGCAGTTCGCCCCCAAGACCGTCACGGCCGCGGTCGGGACGGTGGCCCTGACGCTCAAGGTCGAGGGCGGCGTGCCGCACAACCTGGTCTTCGACGACACCTCGGTCGGCAAGGGCCTGGACACCACGGACAGCTCCGCGACGGGGACGTTCGTGTTCCCGAAGGCCGGCACGTACCAGTTCGTGTGCACGATCCACTCCGGCATGGAGGGCAAGGTCGTCGTCTCCTGACCGGGTCGCCGTAGGGTCCGGGGGTGCGCGGTGACCTGCTCGACGTCGTGCTGGTCGTCGCCGCCCTGCTGTTCGCGGTGTCGGGGTACCGGCAGGGGTTCGTCGTCGGGGCGCTGTCGTTCGTCGGCTTCCTCGGCGGCGGCGTCCTCGGGGCCCGGTTCGCCCCCGGCCTCGCCGCCTCGCCGGCCCTCTCGCGGCTCCCCACCGCGCTGGTCGGGCTCGGGGTGGTGTTCCTCGCCGCCACGGTGGGCCAGCTGCTGGCCACCGTCGTCGGCGCGAGCCTGCGGGAGCGGCTGACCTGGCGGTCGGCCCGCACGGTCGACGCCCTCGCCGGCGCCGCCGTGAGCATCGCCTCGGTCCTGCTGGTCGCCTGGCTGGTCGGGACCGCCGTCGCGTCGTCGTCGTTCCCGCTGGTCGCCTCGCAGGTGCGCCGGTCGGTCGTGATCGGGGCGGTCGACGCCGTCCTGCCGTCGGGGGCGCGGTCGTTCTTCAAGGGCTTCCAGAGCCTGGTCGACGACCGCGGCTTCCCCGAGGTCTTCGGCGGCCTGGCGCCCACGCAGGTCCGCGCCGTCGACCCGCCCGACCCCGCCCTCGTCGCGAGCGCGGCGGTGCGCGCGGCGCGCGGGGAGGTCCTCAAGGTCACCGGGGTCGCCACCTCGTGCGGGCGCCGGATCGAGGGCACGGGGTTCGTCTTCGCCGCAGAGCGGGTCATGACCAACGCCCACGTCGTCGCGGGCGTCCGCTCCCCGGTCGTGGCCGTCCCCGGCCGCGGCACGCTCCGGGCGACCGTGGTCCTGTACGACCCGGGCCGCGACGTCGCCGTCCTGCGCGTCCCCGGGCTGGGTCTCACGCCGCTGCGGTTCGCGCCGCCGGCCCGCCCCGGCGACGGCGCCGTCATCGTCGGCTACCCCAAGGACGGCCCGTTCCGCCCCGACGCCGCCCGCGTGAGCGGCACGCAGCGGGCGCGGGGCCTCGACATCTACGGCGAGCGCGAGGTCGTCCGCCAGATCTACGCCGTGCGCGGCCGCGTGCAGCCGGGCAACAGCGGCGGCCCGCTGCTGGCGCCCGACGGCCGGGTCTACGGCGTCGTGTTCGCCGCGGCGGCCGACCGGTCCGACGTCGGGTACGCGCTGACGGCCCGCGAGGTGTCCTCGGACGCGACGGCGGGGGCGACGGCGACCGACCGGGTGAGCACGCGCGGCTGCGACTGACCGTGACGACGGCGGGATCGCTTGCTAGAGTGCTTACTGTTGCAAGCACTGGGGAACGACCCTGGCGAGCCCGACGAGAGGAGTGCCCGATGAGCCCCGGCCCCGGCCCGACGCGCACCCGCACCACCCGGCACATCGCCGCCGACCCCACCAGCACCGCGCTGCTGCTCACCGGACCGGCGGCCCTCGAGCTGTGGCCCGGCGTCCGCCGCGTCGGCGAGGCGGGCGGTCTCGCCCTCGTCGAGACCGACCTGCCGTCGGCGCGGACCACTGCGGCGACCGTGCGCGCGCTGCCCCCTCGGCGGACCCCGACCGCCTTCGTCACCCGCTTCCAGTGGTCCGGCCCGGACGTCCCCGGCACGAGCGGCCTGCTGCGGCTGTCCTACGTCGGCGGCGGCGAGCCGGCGACCCTCGCCGAGCTCGAGCTGACCAGCGAGCTCGTGGACGACGGCGAGATCGACGAGAGCACCCTGCAGGTCCTCGCCGACGGGTTCCTCGAGAACCTCAGCCGGGCCGCCGAGGAGCGCAGCCACGCCGCCTAGAGGTCGGGCAGCACGAGCGGCCCGCCCCGGCCGCGCCACGGCGCGTCGACGTCGCCCCCCTGCACGCGGCCGTCGCTGACCTCCTCGGCCAGGCCGAGCGCCCAGGCCCGCACGCCGGCCGCCTCGGGGAAGCCCTCGAGCCGGCTCACCCCGCGGTGCAGCAGCCGGACCGCCCCGACCAGGTTGCCCCGCTGCAGGTGGGTCGCCCCCACGCACACCTGGGCCAGCCCCTGCCAGAGCTCGCGCCGCTCGGGAGCGGCCGCCTTCCAGGACGCCTCGAGCACCTCGTGGGCGTTGAAGGCGCGTCCCTCGCGCAGGAGCGCCTGGGCCAGGGCGAGCGCGTCGGCGTCCGGGAGCGCCTGCTCCGGGACCTCGGGGACGACGTCGGGGCTGTCCAGCGGCACGGGGCGGCCGAGCCGGTCGCGGCCCCGCCTCACCGCAGCCACCCGAGCAGGGCGGCGCTGACGGCGTCCGGCGCCTCCTCGTGGGGGTAGTGCCCGACGCCGTCGAGCAGGTGGAAGGCGTGCCCCCCGCGGGCCCAGCGGCCGGAGAGCGCCGCCGTGGCGGGGAGCTGGCAGGTGTCGAGCGCGCCGTGGAGCTGCAGGACGGGCGCCGTCGTGCCTTGGGCGAGCCGGAGGCGGTGGCGCCGTCCGCTGGGGCGGCTGAGCGACCGGACCGCCCAGCGGACGTGCTCGAGGGCGCAGTGCGCCGCCCCCGGGACCTGCATCGCCTCCCGGTAGCGCGCCTCGGCCTCGGCACCCGGGAAGCCCGGCCCGCCCCAGCGGCGCAGCAGGCGCCCGACGAGCGCGGCGTCGTCGCGCAGCAGCCGGGCCTCGGCGACCTGCGGCAGCTGGAACGACGCCAGGTGGCCCGACAGGCGCAGCTGCGCCGGACCTCCCCGCAGCAGCAGCAGCGGGTGGGCCGCGCCGACGACGGCGACCTGCCGCACCAGCCGGGGGTGCAGGGTCGCGACCGTCCAGGCCAGGGCGCCGCCGGCGTCGTTGCCGACCAGGGCGGCGTCGCGGGCGCCCAGCGCACGGACCAGCCCGGCGACGTCGGCGGCGAGGGTGGGGGCGTCGTAGCCGCGCGGGGGCTTGTCGGTCGCGCCGTATCCGCGCAGGTCGACGGCGACGGCCCGGAACCCGGCGTCCCCGAGGGCGACGAGCTGCGCGCGCCAGGCCCACCAGTTCTCGGGGAAGCCGTGGAGCAGCAGCACGAGCGGGCCGTCCTGCGGTCCGCACTCCGCGACGTGCAGCCGCAGGCCGCCGGCGGTCACCTCGCGGTGGGTCCACGGGCCGTCGAGCAGGACCACGGAGGGCTCGAGCGGCACGGGGAGCAGGCTCCCACGCCCCGGTCGGGGCCCGTCAGCTGCGGCGGGCGGGCGCCTGGGTCGGGTGCTTGGCGAACGCGATGTCGTCCCTGACGGTCTCGAGCGTCTTCTCCGGCGGGCCGACCTTCTGCAGGTTCTTCTTGCCGCCGAGGGCGAGCACCGCCGCCGCGAGCACGTAGAGCAGCCCGACGACCAGGAAGCCCCAGCCGAGGCCGATGCCGAGCCAGGAGATGCCGTAGGCCGCGGCGATCGACAGGAACACCAGCCCGAACACGCCGCTGAAGCCGGCGGCGCCGAGCATGCCCGCGCCCTTGCCCGCGCTGACCACCTCGGTCTTGAGCTCGAGCTTGGCCAGCTGCAGCTCCTGACGGACCAGCAGCGACAGGTCCTGCGTGGCGTGGGCGACGAGCTCGCCCAGGCTCTGGTCGGACGACGTGGTCACTGCGTGCTCCTCGTGCTCGTGCGGGGGTCAGGTGACGGCCACCTACCCTCCGGCGGCGACCCGACACGGACTAGGCTCGCCCGCGGAGTGCCGGGAAGCCTGGTCGGCGGCCGCTGCCTCCTGCCCGGACGGCGACCTCGACCCCTCCGGAGGCGCCCGTGCCCGACACCCTGACCTTCGGCAGGCTGGTCCTGTGCGCAGCCGTGGCCGGCCTGCTCGCGGTGCAGTCCCACACCCTCTCGGCCCGCCTGCGGGTCCCCGCCCCCGCCTTCTTCCTGCTCGCCGCGGCCGTCGCCGTCCGGGTCGCCCCCGGGCTGTCACCGTCGGCGCGGACGGTGGAGCGGGTCGTCACGCTGGCGCTGCTGGTGATCCTGTTCGACGGCGGGATGTCGATCGGCGTGGCCCGGCTGCGGTCGGTCGGCGGCGCCGTCCTCACCCTCGGCGTGCTCGGCACCTTCGCGACGACGGCGGGCGCTGCCCTGCTCGCCCACCTGCTGCTCGGCGTCGACTGGTACCTCGCGGTCCTGGTCGCGACCGCGGTGGCGCCGACCGACCCGGCGGTCGTGTTCAGCGTGCTGGGGGAGCGGGAGGTCGAGGGCCGCAGCGGCACCCTGCTGGAGGGGGAGTCCGGCGCCAACGACCCCGTGGGCATCGCCCTCATGGCGGCGCTGCTCGGCGCCGGCTCGCTGTCCGGGGGCGCCGCCCTGCACGTCGGAGGGACGTTCCTGCTGCAGATGGCCGTGGGGACCGCCGTCGGGCTGGTCGGCGGCCGGCTGCTGCTCCTGCTCGTGCGCCGGGTGCCGGTGCCCGGCGAGGGACTGCACCCGGTGCGCGTGCTGGTCGCGGCCGGAGCCCTGTTCGGCCTGGCGACCGTCCTGCACGGGTCCGGGTTCCTCGCCGTGTTCCTCGCCGGCGTCGTCGTCGGCGACGAGCGGGCCCCGTTCAAGCGGGAGGTCGAGCGCTTCCACGCCGCCCTGGCCAGCCTGGCCGAGGTCGTCGCGTTCGCCTACCTCGGCCTCACCGTCGACCTCGGCGTCCTCGTCTCCCGGGACGTCCTCGTGCCCGGCCTCGTGCTCGGCGTGCTGCTCGCCGTCGTCGTCCGGCCGCTGGTCGGCCTGCCGCTGCTGCTCCCCGTGCGGCTCACCCGGGGAGAGCGCGCCTTCGTGCTGCTCGCCGGCCTCAAGGGCGCCGTCCCCCTGCTGCTCGGGAGCCTGCTGCTCGAGCTCGACGGCGGGGAGCGCCTGTACGGCGTCGTCGTCGTGGTGGTGCTGGTGTCGGTGCTCGTCCAGGGGACGCTCGTGCCGACGGCGGCCCGCAGGCTGGGGGTCGGGATGCGCGTCGTCGAGGCGGAGCCGTTCGCGGCCGGGCTGCGGCTGCGCGCCGACCCCGTGGGCCAGCGCCGGCTGACCGTCGCGGCCGGGTCGGCGGCCGACGGCACCCGGGTCGACGCGCTGCCCGGGCTCGCGGAGGGCAGCTGGGTGGCGATGGTCGTGCGCGACGGCGCCCTCCTGCCGGTGCGCGGGGCGACCCGGCTCGAGGCCGACGACGAGGTGCTGCTGCAGCTCGACCCCGAGCAGGCCGCGGGCACGGCGGAGGCCCTGTTCGAGGCCTGACCGTGTGCCTCGGCGCGCAGCGGGCACCGGCCGTGGTGTGCGACGCCCTGCCTCCGAGCACGCCAAGCGCGACGCGTCCGTCGCCGCGACGCGTGCGGGCGAGCTCGACGGCGAGCGGCTGCCGGCCGGCGAGGTGCACGGCTGGTGGCACGGCCAGAACGAGACGGCGTGCGGTCTGGCCCTGTCGAAGAGCCAGCTGGTGCGGTTCGGGGCCCTGCGCTGGCGCGACGTGCAGCCCGACAGCGGCGGCGCGGCCGACCTCGTGACCGCGGTCTGCGAGCGGTGCGCCAGCGCCCTGCGGCCCCGGGCCGTCCACGCGGACGGCCCGGGGTGGACGCGGACCTCGCCGCGCCCCTAGCTGCGCTGCGCCGCGGCCTGGTCAGCGATCGCCTGCACGACGGTCGGGTCGGCCAGGGTCGTGACGTCGCCGAGCTCGCGGCCCTCCGCGATGTCGACCAGCAGCCGCCGCATGATCTTGCCGCTGCGGGTCTTGGGCAGCTCCGGCGACAGCACGATCTGCTTGGGCTTCGCGATCGGCCCGATCTCCTTGGCGACGTGGTCGCGCAGCTCCTGCAGGAACGCCTCGTCGGAGTCGGTGGTCGTGCCCTTCACGGTCACGAACGCGACGATCGCCTGGCCCGTCGTCGGGTCCTGCGCGCCGACGACGGCCGCCTCGGCCACCTTGGGGTGCGACACCAGGGCCGACTCCACCTCGGTCGTGGAGATGCGGTGGCCGCTGACGTTCATGACGTCGTCGACGCGGCCGAGCAGCCACAGCACGTGCTCGTCGTCCCACTTCGCGCCGTCGCCCGCGAAGTACTGGCCCTCGAAGCGCGACCAGTAGGTGTCCCGGTAGCGCTGCTCGTCGCCCCAGATCCCGCGCAGCATCGCCGGCCACGGCTCGGACAGGGTCAGGAATCCGCCGCCGGTCTCCCCGACGCTCCTGCCCTCGCCGTCGACGACGTCGACCACGATCCCCGGCAGCGGCCCCATCGCCGAGCCGGGCTTGCAGCTCGTGACGCCCGGCAGGGGGGCGATCATCATCGCGCCGGTCTCGGTCTGCCACCAGGTGTCGACGATCGGGCAGCGGTCGCCGCCGATGACCCGGCGGTACCACATCCAGGCCTCCGGGTTGATCGGCTCACCGACGCTCCCGAGCACCCGCAGGCTGGTCAGGTCGTGGGCCGCCGGCAGGTCCTCGCCCCACTTCATGAACGTGCGGATCGCCGTCGGGGCGGTGTAGAGGATCGAGACCTTGTACTCCTCGACGATCGACCAGAAGCGGTCGCGGCCGCCGGCGTCCGGGGTGCCCTCGTACATGACCTGGGTCGCGCCGTTGGCCAGTGGGCCGTAGACGAGGTAGCTGTGCCCGGTGACCCAGCCGACGTCGGCGGTGCACCAGTAGACGTCGGTCTCGGGCTTGAGGTCGAAGACGGCCCAGTGCGTGTACGCCGTCTGCGTGAGGTAGCCGCCGGAGGTGTGCACGATGCCCTTGGGCTTGCCGGTGGTGCCGCTCGTGTAGAGCAGGAACAGCGGCTGCTCGCTGTCGAAGGCCCGCGCCTCGTGCGTGTCCTCCTGGCTGTCGACGACGTCGTGCCACCACAGGTCGCGGCCCTCGACCCAGTCGACGTCCTGCTTCGTACGCTTCACGACGAGCACGTTCGTGACGCTCGGGCACCGCACGACGGCCTCGTC
>JAOPWW010000115.1 GCA_025965495.1 Frankiales bacterium | reverse complement strand
ACAGCGGCCCGCCGCAGGTCCGCGGCGGCAGCCGGGTCACCCTCGCGGTCGGCCTGCGCCGCCTCGACCCGCAGCTCGTCGAGCAGTCCGCGCAGCCGCGCGTCCGGGCCGCCCTGCCTCGGGAGGGCGCGCAGCGGCACCGCGGCCGTCGTCGTCGTGTCGCGCATGTCCGGAACCCCCCAGTTCGTCGAGGGTGAGACAACCGCACGCGACGGTCGGGAGCACTAGACCTAGGTACCCCTTCTGCTCCGTCCGGGCTAACCGGGGGGTGCTGCGGGCAGCGGGTCTGCCGTGCGCGCCGGCTGCGGAGCCGGCGCCGGGGCGGACGCCACCGCACCAGGGGACGGCGCGGGCGTCGCGACCGGGACCGTCCGGGCCGTGCCGGTCAGCAGCAGGGCGGCGTCGCACGGGTCCCCCTCGGGGTTGCGGCAGACGACGGAGAACTGCACGGTCGACGCCGGCCCGAACAGGACCGGCGAGGGCAGCTGGAAGACCTGGGTGTCGCCGAGGCGCGCGGTGACCAGCGCGACGCCGTCGCGCAGCAGCGCCATCTCGCCGCGGTCGCCGTTGGGCTGCAGCACGAACCCGTCCAGGGACAGGGCCTGGTCCGGCCCGATGCGCAGGAACGGGGCGGTCGAGGTCCCGCTCACCTGGAGGCGCGCCGTGAACGGCTGCGCGCCCGGCCTCGGCACGGGCGCGGCCGTGCGGACCGGACCGGCGCTGGGGACGGCCTTGGCCTTGGCGAGCGCCTCCTCGGCCGCCCGGCGGGCCGCCTCGGCGTCGGCCGCCGCCTCGCGGGCGGTGTCGTTCGCCGGCTTGAGCGCCTGCTCGACGGACGCCTTCTCGGCCTCCGTGGCCGCCCCGCCCCCCGTCGAGGCGCGGACGAGGGACGGGCCGAGCAGCAGCAGCGCGGCCAGGGCGGCGCCCAGCAGCGCGAAGCGCGTGGCCACCCGGGGCAGGGACTGCGGCAGCACGGCCCGCCGGTCGAGGGTGCCCGCGAGCTCGAGCGGCTGGGGCTGTCCGGGCACGACGACGACCGCGAGGAAGCCCTTGGCCTGGTCGGGACCCCGCCAGTAGGTGCTCTGGCCGCGGACCAGCAGGGTCGCGAACGTGGCGCTCCCCGGCAGGCACTGCAGCTGAGGCTGGCCGATCGCGAGCACGAGGTCCTGGTCCGGGTCGTAGGCGTCCAGGCCCACCGTCACGGGCGCGTTGCCGCGGTTGTCGACCGCCACGACGAACCGGGCCCTGCGCCGGCCGCGGGCCCGGCGCGACCGCGGCACGAGCTCCGCCGCGACGTCGGTGAACGGCAGGACCTCGAGGACGGCCTCCTCGACGCAGCTGCCGCCCGGGTCCTCCCGGCACTGCGCCCGCACCCCGAGGACGGCCAGCCCGGTCGCGGTCGTGCTGGCGCGCGGGGGCGCGACGAGGAGCTCGACCTCGCGCCGGCGACCGGGGAGCAGCCGCACCTCCGCCGGCTCGACCCGTGCCCAGCCCTCGGGCAGGCCGACGACGTCCAGCCCGATCGCGTCGACCACGGTGCCGGTGTTGGTCACCACGACCTTCACGGTCAGCGTCTCGCCCGGCACCACCTCCAGCGAGGTGTCCGCGAGGACGACGGCGGCGCTCATGTCCTCCACCCTGGACCTCGCGCGCTGCCCTCCACACGTCCCGCGGCTGCCCGTTCGGGCAGGACCACGTGCCCGTTGTGCCGCTGTTGACCGCGTCGGGTTTGAGTCCCCCTGCCGCCCTCCCGGGCCGGCCCAGGAGGTGCACCGGTGTCCGTCCCGTCCGTCGTCGTCGAGCTGGTCCGCGTCGTCGTGCTCGCCGACGACCCCGTCTCCCGCAGCGGCGTGGTGGCCGGCCTGCGCGAGGTCCGCACGCTGCACGTCGTCGACGACCGCGAGGCGGCCCGGGCCGACGTCGTCGTCTGCGTGGCGGACGACCCGGTGCGCGCGGCGCTGCTCGTGCGGCAGGTGCTCGCCTCCGGGGCGCGTCGCGCCGTCGCCGTCGTCGGGCAACTGGACGACGCCGCCCTGCTCGCGCTCGTCGAGGCCGGTGCCTGCGGCCTGCTGCGCCGCAGTGACGCGACGCCCGAGGCGCTCGCCGGCGCGGTCCGCACCGCCGACGACGGCGACGGCACGCTCCCGCCGGACCTGCTCGGCCGGCTGCTCGGCCACGTGCAGCGGCTCGGGCGCGACGTGCTCGCCCCACGGGGCCTGTCGTCCTCCGGCCTCACCACCCGGGAGACGCAGGTCCTGCAGCTGCTGGCCGACGGCGAGGACACCCACGGCATCGCCCGCCAGCTCGCCTACAGCGAGCGGACCGTCAAGAACGTCGTCCACGACCTCACGACCCGGCTCGGGGTGCGCAACCGCACGCAGGCCGTGGCCTCCGCGCTCCGGCAGGGCCTCATCACGTGATCGGCGCCGTCGACGACGCGCTGCGGCGGGCCGTCCGGGAGGCGGTGCCGGACGACGCCGTCGCGGTGACCTTCGAGGCCCCGACCAAGGACTGGTCGGCACGGCGCAGCGGTCCGGCCGTCGACCTGTACCTGTACGACGTGCACGAGGTCCTGTCCCGCCGGCACGCGGGGCGGACCCCGGTGGTCGAGGACGGACGCGTCGTCGGGGTGCGCGCACCTCAGCGCTGGTACGCCCTGTCGTACCTGCTCACCTGCTGGACCGCACGGCCCGAGGACGAGCACGCCCTGCTGTCGGCGTGCCTGGTCGGGCTGCTCCGCCACGAGGTCCTCCCCGCCGCGTGGCTCCGCAGCGGCGGCGTGGCCCTCGACCAGGCCAGCGAGCTGCAGGTCGCGCAGCCGCCCCCGACGGACCGCAAGTCCCCGGACCTGTGGTCGGCGCTCGGAGGCGAGCTCAAGCCGTCGCTGGACCTGACGGTGACGGTGGCGCTCGACGTCGGGACGGTCGTCCCCGGCGGACCTCCCGTCACCCAGCCGGCCGTGCTGGACGTGCAGGCGGGAGCCGTGCGCGAGCGGGCGGCCGGACGCGTCCCGAGCCCGACCTGAGCCGGCCTGCCTCTAGGTGCAGGGACGGATCCACCCCCTTCCCGGCCGGCAGCGCCGTCCGTAGCCTCGCCGCACTGCCGCCCGGAGGTGCACCCGTGACCGCTGACGCACGCCCCCGTCCGCCCCTGCACGCGCCGGGACCGCGCCCGTGACGACCCCGACCGTGACGTCCGCCGGCCCGCGTCGGCTCCCCCCTTCCCGGCCGGCGCCCCCGGCCCCGGACGTCGGCCTCCGGGCCCCGCGGCCGTCGGGCCGGGCCAGGTCGAACGGGCCGGCTCCCCTGCCGGACCTCGACGAACGTCGCAAGGTCCAGTTCGACCGGCTGCGCGCGCGCCAGTCCGCACTCCTCGAACGCACGCGGGACGTCTCGCTGAAGCCGAAGGCGGAGGTGGTGGCGGGGGCGGTCGCGGCGCAGCAGCGGGTCCGCAACGAGGGCCAGGTGCTCGGGATCGCCCGCCGTCTCGTCGGCACCGGGCTCAAGAGGACCGGCAAGGAGGAGCTCAAGGGGCTCGCAGGCAAGGCTGGCGAGGCGTCTACCGCCCAGGCCCAGGAGGTGGGCGGCTGGGAGCGTCCCGGTCTCGCGGACGACACGCGCCCCCTGACCGAACGTGCGAGCGCGGAGCTGGACTGGCGGGACGTCGTGCACACCGCGCTCATGTCCCGCCAGAACATCGACAAGACCCGCGCGCGCGCCGCGGAGCTGCTGCGGGAGAACGTCCGCGACAAGGCGCTCGACCGCGTGATCGGCGAGAAGGTGCTCGGACACCTCCCCGTCTCCACGCTCCTCGCGAAGGCCGAGTCGACGGTGGTCGAGCGGGCCCAGACGGCCGCTCTCCGCACGGTCGCCACCGACCCCCCGCTGCAGCGGGAGCTGGCCCGGGTGCGCGAGCGCCTCGCGGGCGTGACCGTGAGCATGCGCACGCCGGCCGCGCACACCGCCCGGGACGAGGAGCTCTTCGAGGAGGTCGGCCAGGAGGCGCTCTCCCTGGCGGAGCGCTTCGAGGACCGGGTGACGCTCGAGGCACGGCAGGCCGCGATCGCGCAGGCCCAGCTCACGGGCCGGCCCGTGGTCAAGCAGGTCAAGCGCTACCTCGAGGGTGACAAGTCGTTCCGCGACGGCCTCAAGAAGCAGGTCGCCGAGCGGACCGTCACGGTCCTCGAGGCCGGTCCGGTCGCCGACACGCACGCGGCGCGCGAACGCGCCTCCGACCTCGCCGACGCGAAGGCCAAGACCGCGGCGACCCTCGAGAACGGCGCCATGGGGACCCAGGCCGGGATCCTGTCCAAGGCCGTCGACAAGCTCGTGCCCAGGGTCGGCGACGAGGCCGCCCTCGACCTCGAGCTGCGGGTCAACGGCGGCGGGTGGTACGTCGGCTTCCAGATCACCGGCAAGCTCGAGAAGGACGACGACACCGACCCCGGGGAGGAGACCACGTCCAGCGCGGTCCTCACGCGCGGGACGCTCGTCGTCGCCGTGACCGGCGGAGGGGAGCTGCCCGGCGGCGGGAGCGCCGGCGCGAAGGCCGGGTTCTTCATCGAGGCCGCCTCCCGCGACGGCGCCGCAGGGCTCGCGCAGCTCGTCTCCTACGGGCTGTACCGGCAGTTCCGCGAGAGCCGGGTCCCGCGCGAGTTCCAGGAGGCGCTGTGGGGCCTGGGCGGCGCCACCGCGGCGGTCGGACAGCTGAAGTGCGACGCCCGCCACTTCGAGGCCGAGACGTGGAGCCGCTTCGTCGAGACCGCCCTGCAACCGGGTGACGAGTACTGGTCGGGCCTCGCTGTCGGCGTGGGCGCGGAGGGTGGCAAGAAGGGCGTCGTCGACGTCAAGGGCTCGGCGCAGCTGCGCACCGGCACGTACTACGACAAGGCCACGGTCGACAACGCCCGCGGGCACGCCGCCCCGACGACGTCCTCGACCTCACGGGCTCGCG
The DNA here is from genome assembly GCA_025965495.1 of Frankiales bacterium. Classification (GTDB taxonomy): domain Bacteria; phylum Actinomycetota; class Actinomycetes; order Mycobacteriales; family SCTD01; genus RYN-122. The sequence continues at coordinate 6,151 of JAOPWW010000115.1, read as the reverse complement.
GGCCGGCGCCGTCGTCGGGGCTGCGGCGCACGAAGCTGGAGACCGAGCTGTCGGCCGAGGCCGGGCCGTTCGCGGGCGCCCTCGAGGCCGACCTCACCTGGACCGGGCCGAAGCTGACCGGGGTGAACGTGATCGGGACGCTCTCGGCCACCATCCCGACCGCCGTCGCCTCGCCCGGTGACATCGCCCTGAAGGTGGCCGACGCAGCAGCCAAGATCGGGCCGCAGGTGCAGAAGGCGCTCGTGAAGTCGCGCGACGAGGCCGCCGCCAAGAAGAAGGCGACGGCCGACGTCGACCCCCGGGCACCCGAGATCGCCGCGTTCGAGGAGGGCGCCGTCGAGTTCGGCAAGCAGGCCCTCGACGTCCTCGACGTGCCGCTGCAGTCGGCGCAGTCGGGCGCCATCGGCGCCCTGAGCGTCGACAAGGACGCCGCGGCGTCCTACGTGTCCGACCTGAAGCCCGACGACGCGGTGGTCGGGCTCACGACGACCCTCTCGCTCAGCGGGCGGTTCAGCCGCAGCCGCGACGTCACGCTCGGCCCCGCGGGGATCACAGGTGCGGACCCCTGGACCACGGAGGCCGTGCTCGAGCTCCGTCACGAGAAGGGCCTGGAGCTCGGTCTGCCGGGCCTCGCGAGCATGAGCTTCTCGCGCAGCTCGCGCCTGCTCCGCCTCAAGCTGTACCCGCGCTCCGCGCCCGAGAAGGCCACCGGTACGCCGGTCGCCGGAGCGGCCGCTCCCGCACACCCGTGAGCGGTCAGGCGCCGAAGCTCAGCCGGCCCTGCTTGCGCAGCTCCTGCTGACCGGCCTCGACCAGCATCGCCGTCGTCACCGACCCCCCGCCGGCAGCGGCGACGCAGGCGGCGGAGACCACGCTGTTGCGCACGTCCCCGCCGGTCAGCGGGAGCGACGCGAGGACGTCGAGGTCCACCGCCTCGCCCAGCGGGAGTCCCGGCACCAGGTGCCGCTGCCAGAGCAGCCGACGCTCGTGCGCGTCGGGGAGGTCGAGGACGATGACCTCGTCGAGGCGGCGCAGGAACGCCTCGTCCAGGTTGCCCTGCATGTTGGTGGTCAGCAGCAGCGTCCCGGTGAAGACCTCCATGCGCTGCAGGAGGTAGCTGACCCCGCTGTTGGCGAAGCGGTCGCGGGCGTCGCTCACCGCGCCGCGCTTCCCGAACAGCGCATCGGCCTCGTCCACGAGCAGGACGCCGCTCGCCCGGTCGACCGCGTCGAACACGCGCTCGAGCCGCTTCTCCGTCTCCCCGATGTACTTGTCGAGGACGGTCGACAGGTCCACGACCCACAGCGGGCGACCCAGCTCCCCGGCCACGGCCCGTGCGCTCATCGTCTTGCCCGTGCCGGGAGGCCCGGTCAGCAGGGCCGTCGTCCCGCGCCGCGTCCGCACGACGTCCCCCAGCCCCCAGTCGTCGAGCACGCGCTCCCGGTGCCGCGCCCGGTCGACCACGGCCCGCAGCGCACGCCGCACCGCCGGGACCGCCACCACGTCGTCGAGCCGCTCGTCGCTGACGACGACGCGTGCCACGCCCCTGACGGCGCGCTCGGCCACGCGCCGGGCTGCTTCGAGCAGGTCGCGCCCCGCCGACGACGGCGAGGCACCGCCCTGCAGCACCGCCCCCAGCGCCGCCGTCAGCTGCTCGGCCTCCAACCCGGCCAGCGCGTCGACGGCGAGCAGCACGAGCGGCTCGTCCTGCTCGTGGTCCCACCCCTCGAGCACGGCCTCCACGAGGCTCCGCCGCGCTGCGGCGTCCAGCGGGGGCACGACGAGCTCGACCGGCCTTCGACAGCTGCGCCCGTCCTCCCACCCCTGAGCCCCGTGGGTGAGGACGAGGCGGCCGCTGGCCAGCAGGCAGGCGTCGGCCGCCGCCGGCTCGGCCAGTGACTCCCAGGGGCCGACGACGAGCCCGGCGTCCCGCAGCCGGGCCTGCAGGACCGCACTGCGGAGCACCCCGAGCTGGGCCGCAGCGTCGACCCGGTCGACGTCGAGCACGACGGCCCGCCGGTCGAGCAGGTCCAGCGCGGTGGCCGCGAGCGCTCGGCCCCCGGCCCCGTGCACCTCGTGCAGGTGGACCGCACCGGTCTCGACGAGGGCCCGCGCCACGTCGACGGCGAGCTCGCGCGGGTCCGACGGCAGCTCGGTCACCAGCGCACCCGACAGGACGAGCGGCAGCCCCGGACGGCCCAGCAGGAAGGCGACGACCTGCTCGTCGACGAGCAGGTCGCCCCTCCCGGACGGGCCCACGTGCACGAGGCCACCGGCGCGCAGCGGCGACCACGGGAGCAGCAGGGCGGTGAGGCGCCAGGCAGGGAGGTGGCACAGGACGCGGGCGGCCACCGCAGGGCCGACCCGCCCGTCGCCGTCGTCGTCGTCGAGCAGCTGCAGCGCGACGACGGCCTGCGGGTCGAGGACCGGCAGCAGGGCGAGCAGGAGCAGCTCCTCCTCGCCGTGGCCGAGGCCGAAGCGGTCCGCCAGGACCGACCACCGCTCGGGCCAGCGGTCCGGCAGCTCGAGGGCGCCGAGGCGCACCGCACTCCCGCCGCGTTCGAGGGCCGCGTCCACCAGCTGCAGGACGCTGGAGACGGACGGCCGCGCGGGAGCGTCCACCGCGGTCTGACCGGGAGCCTCGTCCAGCACCCCTGCACGCTCCCGCGCCGCGGAGTCCTGGACGGCGCGGGAGGCCTGCCCCTCGGGGCAGCCTCTCCGGCCTCTGCGTGCACCTGCGCGGACTCCCGCAGGGCCGGGACCACGGCCAGGCTGCCCTCACACCAGCCATCCCGAGGGGGCCGCAATGCCGCAGTACCTGTCTCCGGGCGTGTTCGTCGAGGAGCTGCCGCCCGCAGCACGGCCGATCGAGGGCGTCAGCACCTCGATCGCCGCGTTCGTGGGCCTGGCGGCCACCGGACCGTTCGACACACCCGTGCTCGTCACCAACTGGACCCAGTTCTGCAAGACCTTCGGCGAGTTCGTCGAGGGCAGCTACCTGGCGCACGCCGTCTACGGCTTCTTCACCAACGGCGGGTCCACCTGCTACGTGGTGCGGGTCGGGGCAGCGGCCGCGAAGGCCGAGCCCGCGGCCCTGCCGGCGGCCGCGGCCGAGCTGACCGGCACCGACAAGACGCCGGCCTACGCGGTCCGAGCCCTCGAGGCGGGAGACGCCGGGAGCACGCTCAGCGTCGACGTCAACCCGACTCCTGCGGCCGAGGGCGGCGACGAGACCTACACGGTCGTCGTGCGCCGCGGCGGCGAGCCGGTGGAGACCTTCGAGGGCCTGACCACCAAGCGCGGCAAGACCAACGTCGTCACCACGGTCAACGCCCAGTCGAAGCTGATCAAGATCGAGGAGGTCGCCAAGACCGGGACGATCGAGAAGCTCGCGCCGGGCAGCACCCCGCTCGCGACCCCCGCGTCGGCACTGATCCCGGCGCAGGCCGCCGTCGGCCCGGACGACTACGTCGGCTCGGCCGCAGACCGCACCGGCTTCGGCGTCCTCGAGACGCTCGAGGACATCACCATGGTCGCCGTGCCGGACCTGGTCGCCGCGCTGCAGAAGGGCGCCATCGACCTCGAGGGCTTCAAGGCGGTGCAGCTCGGGATCATCAACCACTGCGAGCTCATGGGCGACCGCATGGCGATCCTGGACCCGCCGCCCGGGCTGGGCGCCCAGCAGATCAAGGACTGGCGCACCGACGTCGCCGGCTACGACAGCAAGTACGCCGCGCTGTACTGGCCGCAGGTCAAGGTGTTCGACCCCCTCTCGGGCCGCAACATCTTCGTGCCGCCGTCGGGCCACCTCGCCGGCATGTGGAGCCGCAGCGACGCCGAGCGCGGCGTGCACAAGGCCCCCGCCAACGAGGTGCTGCGGGGCGTCGTCGACGTCGAGGCCAGCCTCACGCGCGGCGAGCACGACCAGCTCAACCCGATCGGCGTCAACGTCATCAAGTCGTTCCCGGGCCGGGGCATCCGGGTCTGGGGTGCGCGCACCCTGTCGAGCGACCCGGGCTGGCGCTACATCAACGTGCGGCGGCTGTTCTCCTTCGTCGAGGACTCGCTGCTCGGCTCGATGGACTGGGTCGTCTTCGAGCCGAACGACCGCGACCTGTGGGCCCGCATCTCCCGCGAGGTCAACGCCTTCCTGTACCGGCTCTGGCAGTCCGGCGCGCTGTTCGGCTCCTCCCCCGACGAGGCGTACTACGTCCGCTGCACCCACGAGACCAACCCCTCGGAGCACATCGAGGCAGGTCTCGTGACCACCGAGATCGGCCTGGCCGCCGTCAAGCCGGCCGAGTTCGTCGTCTTCCGCCTGGCCAGCCTGCCGACCGGCACGGCGTCGGTCTCCGAGTGACCACCCCCTACGCCCGAGGAGCACGCGCATGACCACGCCCGCCGTCGGTATGAACCCGGTCCAGAACGTCGCCGTCACCACCTGGTACCTCGACGCGAGCGGCACGTCGCTCGCGGCCTTCAAGACGATCTCCGGCATCAGCCTGGAGCTCAACGTCGTGGAGATGCAGCACACGATCAAGGGCGGCAAGACGTCGATCATGAAGTCGGTGAACGCCGGCGGGGTCAAGCCCGGGAAGCTCACCTGCACCCGCGGCCTGATCCTCGACGACTCCATGTGGACCTGGATCCAGGACGCGATCGACGGGAACATGGCCAAGGCCCGCAAGAACATCACGATCATCCTGTACAACGCGGACGGCAGCGAGAGCAAGCGCTACGAGTTCCGCAACGCGTTCCCGTCGGGGTGGTCGCTCGGCGACCTCGACGCGGCAGGCACCGACGCCCTCATGGAGACCCTCACGATCGAGCACGAGGGCTTCAGCCTCAAGGGCAAGAACGGCTTCTAGGCACCCGTGGAGCGGACCGTGCGAGGACCGTCGGCGCTGCTGCCGCCACGGCTCCCCGAGCCGAGCACGCAGCAGCCGCAGGGTCCGCAGGAGGGCCTCAGCACGGAGTTCTCCTTCGTGCTGCCCCGGGGGTACGTGGACGAGGACGGTCGCCTGCACCGCGAGGGCGTCATGCGCCTCGCGACCGCTCGCGACGAGATCGCCCCCCTCCGCGACCCCCGGGTGCAGCAGAACGAGGCGTACCTGACGGTCCTGCTGCTCGCCCGCGTGGTGGAGCGGCTGGGCAGCCTCGACGTCGTCGACCCGCGGGTCGTCGAAGGGCTGTTCGCGGTGGACCTGGCGTTCCTGCAGGACCTCTACCGACGGGTCAACCAGGAGGGTCACACCCAGGCCCTCGTCAGCTGCCCGTCCTGCGAGCACGAGTTCACGGTCGACGTCGCCGGGAGCGGCCAGGGGGGGTCCTGACGTACGCGACCGACCGCCTGCTCGAGGAGGTCGCGTACGTCGCCTACCACTTCCACTGGCCGCTCGCGGACATCCTCGACCTCGAGCACCCGCTGCGTCAGCAGTTCATCCAGCACATCGGTCGACTGAACACGGCAGCAGCGGGAGGTGAGCAGGCGTGGGACGGCTGAAGGACGCCCTGCTCCGCCGTCCGGCCGAGGAGGTCGCGCCGGTCCCCGAGGTCGTCCTGACCGGGCCAGCTGCTCCGCCCGCACCCTCGCGAGCCACCGCGGCGCGGGCGGAGTGGCGCGACCTCGCTCCGCTCATGCCGCTGCTCGTTCGGCCCCTCGCCTGGGACGCCGGCGTCGGCTTCACCCGCACCCTCGCGACGCAGCGGTCACTGCCGCGCGCGCTCGCCCCGCTCGGTCACGAGCTGCGGCGCGACGCACCTCGCGGCCTGGTGGTCGGTGTCACCCGCTCACTGGTGCCGGCACTCGCCCCGGACGCTCTTCCGCTGCCCCGGCAACGCCTCAGCGCTGAGGAGGAGGTGCTCGACGAGGTCGCGCCACCGACGACGCCCGTGCCCCGTCCGACCGAGCGGCTGCTCCGCCGGGTCCGCTCGCGTCGGCCGGCTGCTGCGCCTGCTCGTGAGAGCGTGCCGACGCCGGCAGCACCTGCAGCTCCTGCTGCACCTTCTGCTGCACCTCCTGCTGCAGCGAGTGCGGCGACGTCTGTCGGTGACCGCGACGCGGCGTCCCCTGTCGCGGTGACGTCCACCCCGCCCGTGCTGCCCGCGCGGCTGGCGCCGGCCCGTGCCTCCCGGTCCGGGCGCACGACCC
>JAOPWW010000079.1 GCA_025965495.1 Frankiales bacterium | reverse complement strand
CCGAGCGCCCCGGGCAGCCGCGACGGCGAGGCCAGCAGGCCGAGCAGGACGAACAGGCCGACCTCGGCGAGCAGGGCGAGCGACCCCGCGAAGCCGAGCACGGCCCGGCGGTGCGGCAGCGGGCCGTGCGCGAAGGCGAGACCGGCCAGGTAGACGGCCAGGAACCCGCTGGCGTGGGCCGCGTTCGCGACGGTGAAGGCCAGCAGCACCAGGCCGACGGTGGCCAGCGGGTACAGGCCAGCGCTGGGGAGGGCGGCTCGCGACAGCAGGACCCGCCCGAGGCGGCCGACCGCGACGCCGACGACCGCGCCGACGGCCAGCTCGAAGGCCACCTCGCCGAGCAGGTGCAGCACCCCGGTGGAGCCCCAGGCGTCGGAGGAGGCCAGCACGACGACGACCACCGCGGGCGCGTCGTTGAGCCCGGACTCGGCCTCCAGGACGCTGCGGACCCGCGGCGCGAGCGGCAGCCGCCGGAGCACGCTGAAGACGGCCGCAGCGTCCGTGCTGGCCAGGACGCCGCCAAGCACGACGGACGTCCGCCACGGCAGGTCGAGCAGCTGGTGCGCGGCTCCCGCGACGACGACGACGCTGATCCCCACGCCGAGGGTCGCGAGCAGCGCGGCGAACGGCAGGGCCGGCCGCACGACCTCCCACCGGGTGGTGAGGCCGCCCTCGGCCAGGATCACCGCGAGCGCCACCAGGCCGAGGTCGGCCGTCAGGCGGTAGTCGCTGAAGTGCACCCCGAGCCCGGCCTCGCCGACGGCGAGGCCGAGCCCGAGGTAGACGAGCAGCGCGGGCAGCCCGGTCCGGTCGGCCAGGCGCACGGCGAGCACCGCGACGAGCAGCACGCCGAACGACAGCAGCAGGACCAGGTTGAGGTGCTCGTCCACGGCTGTCCCTCCTAGAGCACGGCGCCGGAGTCCCGCAGCCTCGCAGCACCCGGGCCCGTCCGGCGGGCGACGGTCCGGGCCACCGGCGGCCGGCCGCCCCAGCGCGCCTCGAGCAGCAGCAGGAGCGGGGTCGCGGTGAACGCCGACGACCAGGTCCCGACGACCAGCCCGACGAGCAGGGCGAGCGCGAAGTCGCCGAGCGAGTCCCCGCCGAGCACGGCGAGGCTGGCCAGGACGAACATCGCGCCGAGCCCGGTGTTGACGGTCCGCGGTGCGGTCTGCAGGACGGCGTCGTCGCAGACCCGCTCGAGCGGCCTGGTCCGGTCCTGCGTCCAGACCTCGCGGACCCGGTCGAGCGTGACGATGGAGTCGTTGACCGAGACACCCACGATGGTGAGCGCCGCCGCCAGGAAGACGCCGTCCACGGGCCGTCCGAGCCAGGCGAACAGCCCGACCACGACCAGCACGTCGTGCAGCATCGCGAGGACCGCGCCGGCGCCGAAGGTCCACCGGAAGCGGGCCGCCAGGTAGACCAGCTGGGCCGCAAGGGCGAGGCCGAGGGCGAGCAGCGCCTTGGTGCGCAGCTCGTCGCCGAGGGTCGGCCCGACGAGCTCGTCGCGCTGCAGGACCACCTCGCCCCCCACGCCGGCCACCGCCGCCCGGACCTGCGCCTCCTGGGCGTTCGTCAGACCGCCGGTCCGCACCGTGATGTCGTCGTCGCCGGAGCGCTGCACGACCGCGCGCGGGAACCCGGCGTCGGCCACGGCTTCGCGGGCGACGTCGGCGCTCACGGTGCGGCTGGTGGAGTACTCGACGAGGCGCCCACCGGTGAACTCGACCCCGAGGTCGAGCCCGCGCACCGCGATGCCGGAGGTGGCGAGGACCACGGCGACGGCGCTGACGGCGAGCCACCGGTCGCGGTGGCGCATGAGGTGCGGGTCGCGGCGCAGCAGCCAGGTCCGGACCCGGCCCGCGGTGGCGAAGCCGGTGAGCGCCGGCCGACTCCGGACGGCCCCGAGACCCACGACGACGTCGGTCAGGGCCCGGCAGACCACGAGCGCCGAGACCATGGAGGCGAGCACGCCGATCACCAGCGTGACGCCGAAGCCGCGGACGGGGCCGCTGGCGAACACGAACAGCAGGCCCGCTGCGAGCAGGGTGGTGACGTTGCTGTCCGCGATCGCCGACCACGCCCGGGCGTAGCCCTCGCGCAGCGCGCCGACGACGCCGCGGGGGTGGCCCGCGGCCTGCTCCTCGCGGGCCCGCTCGAACACCAGCACGTTCGCGTCGATCGCCAGCCCCGCCGACAGGAGCAGCCCCGCGAGGCCCGGCAGGGTCAGGGTCGCGCCGAGCGCGACGAGCGTGCCGTAGGAGACCAGGCCGTAGGCCGCCAGGCCGACGGCGGCGAGCAGTCCGACGAGGCGGTACACGACCACGAGGAACGCGGCCGTCAGGGCCATCCCGAGGACGGCCGCGCGGGCGCTCGCGTCGATCGCCTCGGCGCCGAGGGTCGGGCCGACGACCCGCTGCTCGACGACCTCCACCGGCAGCGGCAGGGCGCCGCCCTGGACCAGCGCGGCGAGGTCCTGCGCCTGCTCACGGGTGGTGCTGCCGGTGATCTGCGTGCCCCCGGACAGGCCCACCCGGCAGCCGACCGAGGGGTCGACCTGGGGCGAGCTGATGACCGCTCCGTCGAGCACGATGGCGACCCGGCGAGCGGGGTCGCCGGGCGGCCGGCAGGCGGCTGCGCCGGTGAGCCGCTCCCAGGCCCGGTCGCCGTCGCCGCGGAAGGCCAGGTCGACGGCCCACCGGGCACCCAGCTCGGGGTCCAGGACGGCGGTCGCCGAGGCGACGCCCTCCCCGGTCAGCGCGGCGGCACCGAGCCGCAGGGGCCGGCCGTCCTCGTCGGGCAGCACCGACTCGCGGGAGGTGTCGACGGTCCCGGTTGCTGCGAGCGGGGCGTCGGGCGCGGCCTCGCCCAGCACGGGGTGGAAGGTCAGCAGGGCGGTGCGGCCGACGACGGCGGCCGCCTCGGCCGGGTCCTGCAGGCCGGGCAGCTCGACGATGATGCGGCGCTCGCCGCTGCGGGCGAGGGTCGGCTCGGCGACGCCGATCGCGTCGACCCGGCGGCGCAGGACCTCGACCGCCCGGTCGGTGCTCGCGGCGTCGGCGGTGAGGGTCGGGCTGTCCTGGGTCTCCAGGACGATCTGGGTGCCGCCCCGCAGGTCGAGCCCCAAGCGGGGCTCCTGCGTGATCGCGGCGAAGGCGGACAGGGCGACGACGGCGAGCGCGAGCAGCGCCCGCCACCAGACGGACGCGGGAACGGCAGGTCGGGAGAGGGCAGGTCGGGAGAAGGCAGGTCGGAACACGGCAGGTCGGGACACGGAGGGACTCCGGCAGGCAGGGGTGCCGCGCGCAAGGGTGCGCGGCGGTCAGGACGAGAGGTCGCTGACCGCTGCCGGAGGGGACCGGCCGGTGGGACCGGCGGGGAGGGAGGAGGGGCGGACGGCCGGGGGCGGCCGCGGGCCCGGCAGGAGCAGGAGCGGGGGCGCGAGGACGGGGGCGGCGGGCAGGACAGCGGCCCCCGCGCTGCCGGCGGC
>JAOPWW010000074.1 GCA_025965495.1 Frankiales bacterium | reverse complement strand
TCGACCTCGCCCCCGCCGCGGTCGACCTGGCCCGCGCACGCGGCGCCCAGGTCCTGCACGCCTCCGTCCACGACCCGCTGCTCGACGGAACGCGCTGGTCGACGGTGCTGCTCGCCGACGGCAACATCGGCATCGGCGGCGACCCCCAGGCGCTGCTGCGCCGCTCGGCCGCCCTATTGGCCCCCGGCGGCCGGGTCGTCGTCGAGCTCGACCCGCCGGCCACGCCGACCCGCCAGGTCGTCGTCCGCCTCGAGTCCGGCGAACAGGCCTCCAGCTGGTTCACCTGGGCCCACGTCGCCGTCGACGACGTCGCGTCCGTCGCCGCCTCGGCCGGGCTCCAGGCGGTCGAGACGTGGTCGGCGGCCGGCCGGCACTTCGCCTCGCTGCGCCTCCCCGTCGCCGCGCAGGTGGCGGCGTGACCACGGGCGTCGCCGCGGACGACGTCGCTCCCGACGGCGTGGCCCGCGAGCAGGCCGAGCACGCCTACGGCTGGCCCGCGCCGCTGTGGCGGGCCCTCGAGCACGCGAAGCCGCCGGTGCGCCTGCTCGACCCGCGGCTGTGGCGCAGCCCGATCCGCGGGCCGTGGCTGACCGCCGTCTTCGGCGCGGTCCTGCTCGTCGGCCTGCCCCTGGTGATGCTCACCGGCTTCGCCTCCTACGACGCCTACGAGCCCCGCTTCACCGGCAACGCCTTCCCGGTCGACCCCGCGATCCGGTTCCCGTACGTGCCGTGGCCCGCGGGGGTGTCGTGGCTGTACCGGCTGAACCAGGGCGTCCACGTCGGGCTCGGGCTCGCGCTGGTCCCGGTCGTGCTGGCGAAGCTCTGGTCGGTCATCCCGAAGCTGTTCGCCTGGCCGCCCGCTCGCTCGGTGTCCCAGCTGCTCGAGCGGCTGACGATCGCGCTGCTCGTCGGCGGGATCCTGTTCGAGCTGGCCACCGGCGTGCTGAACATCCAGTACGACTACGTCTTCGGGTTCGACTTCTACACCGGCCACTACTACGGCGCGTGGGTGTTCCTGGCCGCCTTCACCGCGCACGTCGTGCTCAAGGTGCCGGTGATGGTGCGGTCGCTGCGCAGCCGCTCCTTCCGCGAGGAGCTGCGGACGCCGCTGGCGCGCACGGTCCCCGAGCCCCTGGACCCCGACGGCCTGGTGGCCGTCGCCCCGGCCGCCCCGACCATGAGCCGGCGCGGTGCCCTCGCGCTCGTCGGGGGCGGCGCCGTCGTCGTCACCGCCCTGACGGTCGGCGAGACCCTCGGCGACGCCGTCCGCCCGACCGCCCTGCTGTCCGCACGCGGCCGGTCCTACGGCGACGGCCCGACCGACTTCCAGGTCAACCGGACGGCCTCCGGCGCCCAGGTCACCGAGGCCATGACCGGCCCCGCGTGGACCCTGTCGCTGCTGGGCCCCACACCGGTGACCCTGACCCGGGCGCAGCTGCTCGCGATGCCCCAGCACACGGTCGACCTGCCGATCGCGTGCGTCGAGGGCTGGTCGACCGTGCAGACGTGGTCCGGGGTGCGGCTGCGCGACCTGGTGGCGCTGGCCGGCGTGGCCCGGCCGGGGCGCGCCGTCGTCTCGTCGCTGGAGCGCAACGGCGCCTTCGCCCGCGCCACCCTCGGCACGCAGCACCTCACCCACGAGGACGCGCTGCTCGCGCTGCGGGTCAACGGCGTCGACCTGTCGCTGGACCACGGCTACCCGGCCCGCGTCGTCGCCCCGTCGCTGCCCGGGGTGCACAACACCAAGTGGGTCCGGGCGATCGAGGTGCACGCATGATCGAGGTGCACGCGTGAGGGCCTGGCGGGCCTTCTACGGCTCCTCGCCCCTGCACGTCCTCGCGGTCCTGTTCTGCCTGGCGGTCTCCGGCTACGCCGTGCTGCAGGTCGCCCACGGGTCGCAGGCCCTGAAGATCGGCCTGTGGTTCCTCGGCGCCGTGGTGGCGCACGACTTCCTGCTGTACCCGCTCTACACGGCGGCGGACCGGGCGGTCGGCGGCGTGCTGCACGGCGGCTCGGTCAACTGGGTGCGCGTCCCCGCGCTCCTGTCCGGCCTGCTCCTTCTCGTCTTCTGGCCCGTGATCACCCGGCACAGCAAGGGCTCGTACGGGTTCGCCAGCGGCCTGGACCAGTCGGTGTTCCTCGGCCGCTACCTCGCCGTCGTCGCCGTCCTGTTCGCCACCAGCGCCCTGCTGTTCGCCGTCTCCCGCCTGCGGAGCCGGACGCCGTGAGGGTCCTGCTCACCGGGGGCGCCGGCTTCATCGGCGGCCACGTCGCGACCGCCCTGCTCGACGCCGGGCACGAGGTCGTCGTCCTCGACGCCCTGCTGCCCGACGTCCACCCGGACGGGTGGCCGGCGCACCTGGACCCCCGGGCCGCCCGGGTGCACGCCGACGTCCGCGCCCTGACCGCCGCCGACCTCGCCGGCGTCGACGCCGTCTGCCACCAGGCCGCCGTCGTCGGGCTCGGCGTCGACCTGCAGGACCTGCCGCACTACGTCGGGGTCAACGAGCTCGGGACCGCCGTCCT
>JAOPWW010000532.1 GCA_025965495.1 Frankiales bacterium | reverse complement strand
GGGACGTCACCACGCTCGCGGTCGACGCCGGCCACCCGGTTGCGGGTGACGACGGCGAGGCGGAGCAGACGGTCGGACACGGGTGCCTCCTGGGCGGACGGGCGGGGTCGAGGGTCAGGGGTCGTGCGGGTCGGGCGTGCAGGTCCTGGCCCTGCGGGTGGGGCGTGCAGTCCGGGTCGGGCAGGTCCGGGCCGTGCGGGGCCGGGCTGTGCGGGGTCCGGGTGCCCGCAGGATTCGGCGTCGGGGCGCGAAGTCCTTCCGAGGGAGGCCCTGTTCACCCGGTCGCGAGGCGGCGTCACCCGGCAACCAGCTGCAGCGAGCGCGCTCCGGGGAACAGCGCGAACAGGATCGTGACCGGCAGCACGAAGAAGACGACCGGGACCATCATCCCGATCTCCTTGCGTCCGGCGGCCTCGAGCAGCTGGCGCTTGCCGGCCTCGCGGACGTCGACGGCCTGGGCCCGCAGCACGTCGGCCAGCGGGGTGCCGCGCTCGACCGCCACGCTCACGCCGTCCACGAACCGCGCCAGGGGGGCGAGGCTGGTGCGGCGGGCGACGTTCTCGAGCGCCTGCACCAGGGTCGCACCCGCCCTGGCCTCGCCGAGGGCCCGGCCGAGCTCCCTGCTGAGCTCGCCGACGCTGATGCGGTGGACGCGCTCGAGCGCCCCGACCGGCCCCTCACCCGCGCTGACGGCCAGGGCCAGCAGCTCGGCGACGGTGGGGAACTCCTCGAGCATCCGCTCCTCGCGCCGCGCGACCTGGCGGCTCAGCCAGCGGTCGCGGCCGAGCACGCCTCCGAGGGTGAGGACGACGGCGAGCCCGAGCAGGCCGACCGGACCGGGACCGCCGTGGCCGAGCACCGACACGACGGTGAGGGCGAGGGCGGCGGCGAGGCCGATCGCGCCCCAGACCACCTGCTCGGCCCGGAACTGCTCGACGGTCGTGTCGTCGCCGAGCGTCTCGAGCCGCCGCCGGACGCCGGCGAGCCCCCCGACCCACCGCTCGACGAAGCGGACGAGGTCGCCGAGGACGGGCCCGAGGAGGCGCTCGAGGACCGGGAACGGCGTGAGGCTCTGGCGCTGGGCGAGCAGGCGGCTCTGGCGCGGGGTGTCGCGCAGGTAGGGCGCGAGCCGGTCGTCGAGGGTGGGGCGGCGGGCGGCTGGCGTGCTGAGCGCGACCAGGCCGAGGCCGCCGCCGGCCAGCAGGCCGAGGCCGGCTCCGAGGGACGCGCTCACCAGGACACCGCGCCGGTCCGCTGCCCGCTCACCGCAGCACCCGTCGTTCGGTGGGCAGCTTCGCGATCTGCATCATCACGCGGTACGCCACGAAGGACACGACGCCGCCCGCCAGCAGCACCAGCGTCCCGGCGCTGCTGCGGTACGCCGCGACCGCGCTGGGCTTGGTGGCCAGGATGAGCAGCAGGAACCACGGCGCGCACAGCGCGAGGCGGGCGGCGTTGACGGTCCACCCCTGCCGGGTCTCGAGCTCCGCCCGCGTGCGGGCGTCCTCGCGCAGGAACGACGACAGGGTGCGCAGGAGCCGGCCGAGGTCGGTACCGCCGACCTCGCGGGCCATCCGCAGCGCCTCGACGACGCGGTCACCGACGGGGTCGGCCAGGTTGGCCTTGAGCCGGTCCAGGCTCTCCCCGAACCGCCCCGTGGCGCGGTAGTCCTCGCCGAAGCGACGGAACGGCGACCGGAGCTGCTCCGGCCCGCGGGTGCCGAGCTGGGTGAGCGCCTCCGGCAGCGACAGCCCGGCGCGGACGCCGCTGGCCAGGTTGTCGACGGCCTCCGGCCAGACCTCGCGCAGCTCGGTGCCGCGCTGGGCCCGGCGTCGGCGCACGAGCAGGGTCGGGGTGGCGGCGGCGAACGCCCCGAAGATCAGGCCGATGAGCGGCACCTCGGAGGTCGCGAACACCAGCACGGCGACCAGCAGGCCGAGCACGGCGCTCGCCGACACCAGCTGGCCCGGCGTGACGCCCTCGATGCCCGCCTGGGCGAGCAGGTCGCTCGTCGCCTCCTGCCAGCTCGGGCCGCGACGCACGGCGCGGGCCGGGGCGCGGCTGCCGGAGCGCAGGACGAGGAACACGCCGAGGCCGAACAGCAGGCCGAGCAGGGGGCCCACGTCAGGCCACCTGCGCCAGCAGGCGCGGCAGGTCGATGCCCGCCCACTCGAAGCGCTCGGGGTGCGGCGGGTAGCCGTCGGCCCGGACCAGCCGCCCTCCGCGCGTGACGAACAGGTCGGCCGTCTCGACGACGTCGCCCTCCACCCGGCCGGGGACCGCCACGATCTCCCGGACCTGGCGGTGGCCCGTGCCGTCCTTCGCGGTGTGGACCACGACGTCGATGCAACCGGCGACGGTCGGCACGACGAAACCGTGGCCCACGTTCTCGCCGGCCAGCAGCGGCAGCGTGCACATCTTGACGATGGCCTCGCGTGCGGAGTTCGCGTGGATCGAGCACATGCCGGGCAGCCCGGAGTTCAGGGCGATGAGCAGGTCGAGGCACTCCTCCTGGCGGACCTCCCCCACCACGATCCGGTCGGGGCGCATCCGCAGGGCCTCCTTGACCAGGCGGCGCAGCTGGATCTCCCCTGTGCCCTCGAGGTTGGCCTGCCGGGTCTGCATCGACACGACGTCCGGCAGGCCCAGCTTGAGCTCGAAGACCTCCTCGCAGGTGATCACGCGCTCGCGAGCGGGTATCGCACCGGCGAGGCAGTTGAGCAGCGTGGTCTTCCCGGCCTGCGTCCCGCCCGCGACGATCACGTTGAGCCCGGCCTGCATGACGGCCTCGAGGAACCGGGCCGCCTGCGGCGTCAGCGTCCCGAGCCCGACCAGCTCGTCGAGGGTGTTCGCCGACAGGACGAACTTCCGGATGTTCACCGACCAGTGCTTGCGCGTGATGTCGGGGATGACGACGTGCAGGCGCGAGCCGTCCGGCAGCATCGCGTCGACGAACGGCGTGCTGAGGTCCACGCGCCGGCCGGTGGTCTTCAGCATCTTCTCGACCAGGTCGCGGACCTGCGCCTCGTCCAGGATGGTCGTCGTCAGCTCGGACCGCCCGCGGCGGGCCACGAACACGCGGCCGGGCTCGTTGATCCAGATCTCCTCGACCGTGGGGTCGTCCAGGTGGCGCTGCAGCGGTCCGAACCCGGCGACGGCGTCGTAGACGACGCGGATCGTGGACTCGCGGTCGGTCAGCGGGGCGAGGGCCGAGGTGAGGGCGCGCTCGTCGTACTCGGCGGTCACCTCGTGGACCAGCCGGAGCACCGCGGGGCGGTCCGACACGGGGTCCAGGCCGCGACGGCGCACGAGCTCGCGCACCTCGGCCTCGACGGTGTCGACCGCGCTCACGACGCCTGCCCCTCTTGCCCCGGTCCGTCCAGGACCGCGAACGGTAGCGGCGCCTCCCGAAGATCGCCGCGGCCCTGTGGACAAGCCCGGCACGGGCGCCGCCGGTCCGTCGCCGAGCGGCCCGGCACGCAGGCGGTCCGCCCCGCCTGTGGACGACGCCGGGCGGGGTCCCTCCCACCCCTACGCTGCCGCCACCGCAACCTGAGGAGCGCCCCGTGGAGCCGTCGTCGGAGTGGCTGAGCCGGCTGCAGGAGCAGCAGGTGGCCCGGGCTCGAAGCCGTCCAGCAGGTCCAGGAGGCGCTGGCGGCCGTGACCGGTCGCGCCACGAGTCGCGACGGCCGGGTGACGGTCATCGTCAGCCCGTCGGGTGCGCTGCTGGACCTGCGCCTCGACGCGGGGGCGCTGGCCGCGGGGCCGGACGCCCTGGCGGCCCAGGTGCTCGCGACGTCGGCCGCGGC